>NZ_CADEAU010000141.1 GCF_902825405.1 Micromonospora maritima
GTGCGTGCCGCCGCCCGCGCTCAGGCGGCGGCGAGCGCCGGGGCGACCGTGTCCGGGGCCCAGCGGGACCGGTGGCACTGCGACCAGCCCCGGCAGCGCGCGTCGGCGACCGTGCAGAGCCGGTGGTGGCTGAGCACCTCGCCGTCGTCGGTGTCGGCCACGTCGAAGTGCACCGGGCGGATCGTGCCGTCCGGGGCGACCAGCAGGTGCCGGCCGGCGTCGAGCGTGTCGTCGCGCATCAGGCAGTTGCGGCCCAGCACCCGGGCCAGCGCCGCGATGGCGGGCAGCTCGGGCAGGCGCTCGGGCACGCCGTAACAGTCGACCACGGTGCCGTACAGCCCGGGCGCCTCCCACACGTCGCAGACCACCGCGTACGCGGGCAGCCGGACCGGGTCGGCGACGGCGAGGGGCATCACCACCCGACCGAGCGCCTCGGCCAACGCCGGATAGACCTCCACCGGCGTTCCGCCGTCGATTCTCCAGTTCCACAGCTCGGTCATGCCGCCTCCTCGCTGCGCTCGTTCCACCGGCCTCCGGATCGGGCCTCTGTATCGATGGTGGGGTGCATTTGACCCCAGCCGGGGGCAAGTTACCGGTCTGTGACCATTCCGGGCAAAATTTCCCCGGGCGACGTTGCCCTGAGTAGCGGGAAGGTGACAGTTTATCGGGTATCGTGCCCCGTTCGCGTCCTGCCGCGCCGACGCCGCGACGCTCAGCGCAGCCGGATCAGGTGCTCCGAGGCCGGCAGCAGCTCGCCGATCACGGTGCCGCCCGGCACCTCCCCCGCGACCAGCAGGCCGCCGGAGGTCTGCGCGTCGGCCAGCAGCAACCGCTCGGACTCGTCGGCGGCGCCGAAATCGGTCCACGGGGTGACCCAGTCGAGGTTGCGCCGGGTGCCGCCGCTGACGTACCCGTCCCGCAGCGCCTCCCGCGCGCCCGCCAGGTACGGCACCGCCGCCGTGTCGATCGCCACCGTGAGCCGACTGGCGCGGGCCAGCTTCGAGGCGTGCCCGAGCAGGCCGAAGCCGGTCACGTCGGTGCCGCACCGGATGCCGGCGTCCACCGCCGCCCGGGCCGCGTCCCGGTTCAGCCGCGCCATCGACGCCACCGCCTCACCGAACCGTTCACCCGTCTGCTTGTGCCGGGTGTTCAGCACGCCCACGCCGAGCGGCTTGGTCAACGACAACGGCAGACCGGCCCGTCCCGCGTCCAGCGTGATCAGCTCCTCCGGCCGGACCACCCCGGTGACCGCCAGGCCGTACTTCGGGCCGTCGTCGTCCACACTGTGCCCGCCGGCCAGGTGGCAGTTCGCCTCCCGGGCCACGTCCAGACCGCCGCGCAGCACCTCGCGGGCCAGCTCCGGCGGGAGCACGCCGCGCGGCCAGCAGAGCAGGTTGAGCGCGACGAGCGGGGTGCCGCCCATCGCGTAGACGTCGGAGAGCGCGTTGGCCGCGGCGATCCGCCCCCAGTCGTACGCGTCGTCGACCACCGGGGTGAAGAAGTCGGCGGTGCAGACCAGGCCGGTCCGCTCGTCCAGCCGGACCACCGCGGCGTCGTCACCGTTCTCCAGGCCGACCAGCAGGTCGGTCGCGCCGCCGGTGGCGCCGAGTCCGGCGACCATCGCCTCCAGCTCCCCCGGCGGGATCTTGCAGGCGCAGCCGCCGCCACGGGCGTAGTCGGTCAGCCGGATCGCATCGGTCACCGCCTCATGATCTCCGTGATGCGGTGCCACCGCCAGTCGGACGCACCGGTCGGTGACGGAATTCGGACGCACCGGCACGCCGGTGACCGGTGTTACCGCTCCGTGACCATCTGGGTTGCGTTCTGCCACATCAGGCCGCCTACAGTTGCCCAACCGGAGGGTCGACCGACCCTCCGTTCCGGCACGGACGACAGGGACGGTGGACGACGTGACGACGGGCGACCCGCTGATCGTGCTCGACGGGGTCAACAAGTGGTTCGGGCCGCTGCACGTGCTCGACGACGTGTCCCTCTCCGTCGGCCGGGGCGAGGTGGTCGTCGTGATCGGCCCGTCCGGCTCCGGCAAGTCGACGCTGTGCCGCACCATCAACCGGCTGGAGCCGATCGACAACGGCACCATCACCTTCGACGGGCAGCCGCTGCCGGCCGAGGGCAAGCCGCTGGCGAAGCTGCGCAGCGAGGTCGGCATGGTGTTCCAGTCGTTCAACCTCTTCGCGCACAAGACCATCCTGGAGAACGTCACGCTCGGGCCGGTCAAGGTGCGCAAGGAGAAGCCGGCCGCCGCCCGCGAGCGCGGCCTGGCCCTGCTCGACCGCGTCGGCATCGCCAACCAGGCGGACAAGTACCCGGCCCAGCTCTCCGGCGGCCAGCAGCAGCGGGCGGCGATCGCCCGCGCGCTGGCCATGCAGCCCAAGGCGATGCTCTTCGACGAGCCGACCAGCGCGCTGGACCCGGAGATGGTCGGCGAGGTGCTCGACGTGATGACGTCACTGGCCCGCGACGGCATGACCATGGTCGTGGTCACCCACGAGATGGGCTTCGCCCGGCACGCGGCGAACCGGGTGGTCTTCATGGCCGACGGGCAGTTGGTCGAGGACGCCCCGCCGAACGAGTTCTTCGCGAACCCGCGCAGCGAGCGGGCCAAGGACTTCCTCTCCAAGATCCTCACGCACTGAGCGTCCGTAGTGGAGTCGTCCCCGGGCGGCTCCGTCGAAGAAGGAGATCGAGTATGCGTTACAAGCGCGTGGCGGCGGTGGCCGCGGCGGCAACCCTGGCGCTCGGCCTGGCCGCCTGCGGTGGCGACGACGAGGGCACCGGCGCCGGCAGCAAGGACTTCGCGGCCGGCAGCACGATGGAGCGGCTGAACAAGGCCCAGAAGATCAAGATCGGCACCAAGTTCGACCAGCCGGGCTTCGGCCAGAAGGGGCTGTCGGGCAAGCCCGAGGGCTTCGACGTCGAGGTGGCGAAGCTGATCGTCAAGGAACTCGGCATCCCCGAGGACAAGATCGAGTACGTCGAGACCCCGTCGAAGGTCCGCGAGGACGTCATCGTGAACGGGACCGTCGACCTGGTCGCGGCCACCTACACGATCAACGACAAGCGCAAGGAGCGCATCGCCTTCGCCGGGCCGTACTACGAGGCCGGCCAGAACATCATGGTCCGCAAGGACGAGGCCGCGATCACCGGTCCGGACTCGTTCAAGGACGGCACCAAGAAGGTCTGCTCGGTCACCGGCTCCACCCCGGCCGAGGAGATCAAGAAGTACGTCAAGGACGTCGCCACCCAGCTGGTGCTCTTCGACACCTACGACAAGTGCCGCGACGCCCTCAAGGGCAAGCAGGTCGACGCCGTGACCACGGACAACGTCATCCTGCTCGGCTACATCGCCAAGGACGAGGCGTCCTTCAAGATGGCCGGCGACAACTTCACCAAGGAGCCGTACGGCATCGGTGTCAAGAAGGAGGACACCGACTTCCGTAACTTCATCAACGACACCCTGGACAAGGCCTTCCAGGACGGCAGCTGGAAGAAGGCGTGGGACGACACCGCCGGCAAGTTCGGCGCCACGCTGGGTGACGCGCCGACCATCAACCGTTACTGATCCGTCCGATCCGGAGGGTGGGGAGGAAACCGACCCGTGAATGTGCTCATCGACAAGTTCGACGTCTTCGCGGGCGGGTTCTGGCTCACCCTCCAGATCTGCGTGCTCGCCGCGATCGGCGCCCTGATCCTGGGCGCCGTCGTGGCGGTGCTGCGCATCTCGCCGGTGCCACCGCTGCGCGCCGTCGGCACCACGTACGTGAACATCTTCCGGAACATGCCGCTGACCGTGGTGCTGTTCTTCGCCGCGTTCGGTCTGCCGGCCCTCGGCTCGAACGCGGACTTCCTGCGGATCCCCGGGCTGGATGCGATCTTCAGCCGGCTCGGCACGGACCTCCCCTACTTCCGGTTCGGTCTGATCGCGCTGGTGCTCTACACGGCCGCGTTCGTCTGCGAGGCGCTCCGCTCGGGCGTGAACGCGGTGCCCGCCGGCCAGGCCGAGGCCGCCCGCTCGCTGGGCCTGACCTTCGGTCAGAACCTGCGCTACGTGGTGCTGCCGCAGTCCTGGAAGGCGTCGGTGGTGCCGCTCGGCTCGGTCATCATCGCGATGATCAAGAACTCGGCCCTGGTCGGCTTCTTCGGCGTCGTGGGTGACCTCTCCCAGACCGCCGACCAGCTCACCTCGGCCGGCGGTTACGCCTTCATCCCGGTGGCGATCGGCATCTCCGTCGGCTACCTGATCATGACGGTGCCGCTCGGCGCCCTGCTGGACCGGATCGAGAAGCGACAGGCGGTGGCCCGATGAGCCGGCAGACCAGCGTCCTCTACGACGTCCCCGGGCCGCGTCAGCGGCGGATCACGCTCATCAGCAGCCTGGTTGCCGTCGTCGTGCTGCTGGCCGGGGCGTATCTGCTGATCTACCGGCCGTTGGCGGACAAGGGCCAGCTCTCGATGGAGCTGTGGGGCCCGCTCGTCGACCCCTCGAACGAGAACTTCTCCCAGGTCTGGGAGCGGCTCTGGGTCGGCCTCAAGAACACGCTCATCGCCGCCGCGCTGGCCATCCTCGCGTCGCTCGTCGTCGGCACCCTGATCGCCGTGCTGCGGATCCAGCTCAAGAGCCTGACCCGGCGGCGCTTCACCGGCCTGGCCACCCCGCTGGCGTACCTCCTGCGCGGGCTGAGCGGGACGCTGTCCGTGATCACCCGGATCTGTGTCGAGGTGTTCCGCGGCCTGCCGGTCGTGCTCACCATCTTCTTCGTGGCACGCGGCTTCCCGGAGTTCGGTGTCTCGTTCGACAACCTCTGGTACCTCGTCATCGGCCTCACCGTCTACAACGCGGTCGTCATCGCCGAGATCCTGCGGTCCGGCATGGAGGGACTGCCCGGGGGCCAGGCGGAGGCCGCCGCCGCGATCGGACTCTCCCCGTTCCAGACCACCGGGTTGATCCTGCTGCCGCAGGCCTTCCGGATCATGCTGCCGGCGCTGATCAGCCAGCTCGTGGTGGTGCTCAAGGACACCTCGCTCGGCTTCATCATCAGCTACGAGGAGACGCTCAACATCGGCAAGCAGATCATCGGCGTGCTGGGCAACCCGATCCAGGTGTACGTGGTGATCGCGGTGCTGTTCATCGCGATCAACTACTCGCTGTCGAAGCTGGCCCAGTACGCCGAGCGTCGCCTCTCCCGCGGGCGCCGGACCACCGGCGCCGCCCCGCCCACCCCGCCGCCCGCGGCGCTCACCTCCCAGGCCGAGGGCGCCGGCGGCGGCATCTGAGAAACCAGGTACGACGAGGGCCGACCGGATCGTTCCGGTCGGCCCTCACGTTTTCCCGATCAGCGGGCGATCTCGGTGACCCGGGACTCGCGCACCACCGTCACCCGGATCTGACCCGGGTAGGTCAGCTCCTCCTCGATCTGCTTGGCCACGTCCCGGGCCAGCACCGCCGCGCCGATGTCGTCCACGTCGTCCGGCTTGACCATCACCCGGATCTCCCGGCCCGCCTGCATGGCGAACACCTTCTCCACGCCCAGCTTGCCGGCCGCGATCTCCTCGATCCGCTCCAGCCGCTTGACGTACGCCTCCAGGCTCTCCCGCCGCGCGCCCGGCCGCCCGCCCGAGCAGGCGTCGGACGCCTGGGTGAGGACCGCCTCGATGGTCTGCGGCGGCACCTCGTTGTGGTGCGCCTCGATGGCGTGCACCACGTCCTCGGTCTCGCCGTACTTGCGGGCCAGGTCCGCGCCGATGATGGCGTGGCTGCCCTCCACCTCGTGGGTGAGCGCCTTGCCGATGTCGTGCAGGAACGCGCAGCGCTTGATCGTGGGTATGTCCAGCCGCAGCTCGGCGGCCATGATGCCGGCGATGTGCGCGGTCTCGACCAGGTGCTTGAGCACGTTCTGCCCGTACGAGGTCCGGTAGCGCAACCGCCCCAGCAGGGTGACCAGCTCCGGGTGGATCTCGGTGATCCCGACCTCGACCAGGGCGTCCTCGGCGGCCCGGTGGCACAGCTCCTCCACCTCCTGCCGGGCCAGGTCGTAGACCTCCTCGATCCGGTGCGGGTGGATCCGGCCGTCCAGCACCAGCTTCTCCAGCGTCAGCCGGCCGACCTCCCGGCGGACCGGGTCGAAGCAGGAGAGCAGCACCGCCTCCGGCGTGTCGTCGATGATCAGGTTGACGCCGGTGACCGACTCGAAGGCGCGGATGTTGCGGCCCTCCCGGCCGATGATCCGCCCCTTCATCTCGTCCCCCGGTAGGTGCAGGACGCTGACCACGCTCTCCGCGGTCTGCTCGCTGGCGACCCGCTGGATGGCGTCCACCACGATGTGCCGGGCGCGCTGCTCGGCGGTGGCCCGGGCGTCGGCCTCGATCTCCCGGACCAGCAGTGCCGCCTCCCGCTTCGCCTGCCCCTCGATCGACTCGACCAGTTCCGCGCGGGCCGACTCGGCGGTCAGCCCGGCCACCCGCTCCAGCTCGCGGCGGCGCTGCTCCTCCACCTCGGTCAGCGCCCGCTCGCGCTCGGCCAGCGCCGCCTCCCGGGCGGCCAGCGCCGCGGTGGCGGCGGTGAGCTGCCGCTCCCGCTCGGCCAGCCGCTCCACCTCCTCGGTGTGCAGCCGCTCCCGCTCGTCCATCCGGGCGGCCCGCCGCTCGACCTCGGCCGCCTGCTCCCGGGTGGTGGCGGCGAGCACCGCCACCTCGCGCTCGCCGCTGCGCCGCGCGGTCGCGCGCAACTGCTCAGCGTCCGCCTCGGCCTGCTTGTGGGCCCGCTCCAGCACGGTGTCGGCCTCGGCCCGGGCGTCGTCGAGCACCCGCCGCGCCTCGGCCCGCGCCGCCTTCGCCTCGGCCTTGGCAGCGGCCGCCTCGGTACGCGCCGCGGCGGCCGCGGACTTCGCCACGTCGATGGTGCTGTTCGCCTCGTCGGCCGCGCTGCGCAGCGCCGCCAGGGACTGCTCCTGCCGGTCCTTCTCGGCGATGAACGCCGGGTCCTCCGGCGCCGGGGCCAGGCTGAGCCGCTTGAGGGTACGCACGCCGAACAGCACGGCGCCGACCACCACCACGGCGAGCAGCAGGACCACCACGAGGAGGACGACGTCGAAGGCGCTCATGCCACCGCTCCGCACCGGTACGCCGCCTCGCCGACCCGCCGCGCCGCGCCGGCAGGTGCTGGCTCACCGGTCCGGCGTGGCTCCCGGGCACGGGGTGGCTGACCGACGCGTGGTGGCTCGCCTGCGTCTCGTGAGTGGTCGCCCGGCGAGGAGCGGCCGGGACCGTGTGGCAGACCGCCGGTGAACCTGTGCCGCCCCGCCATGGCCGCCTCCCCTGAACGTCAACGCCGCAGGACGCGCGCGTGGGGCACGCACCTGCGGCTCTGGACGCCCGACCGGAGCGGCTGGCTGTGGGTAGCTTTCCGTCGGCGGTGCCCCGCACGGGTACCGCCTACGGCCGGTTGCAGTTGTCGGACGCACCGGACCGGGTCCGGAACGACCGTCAAGGGGCCGGTGAAGCTGGCCAAAGTGATGCTGTTCTGTTACGCGATCTATGTTGTGCGCTTAGCCTGCGCTGGTCGGGCAATGTGAGCCTGTATGGCGAGGCTAGGTCGCGAGGGGCCGTTCGGTCAAGAAGTCATGATCAAACCACCCGGACGGAGAGAAGTTGTCCCGTCACGCAACGCCGATCAGATGCCGGACACGCACGGACAAATCTCGCCGTCCGTCATCTGCCCGTGACCTTCCCGTCCTGCTCAACCCGCGTGCCGCCCGACCGCGGACGCGCCGGCCGCGCCGGCCATGATCCACTCCGTCGCGCCCGGGACAGTGGCATCCCGTCCCACAAACCCACACTCCGCGCGGCGTCCTCGCCGACGCCAACTCCTTGATCGCCACCCGCACACCGCGAGGTGACCCCCGTGAGGGCGGGTGGGGCAGCGGAGAGAGTCAGCGGGAGCCCCGGGACCGGGCGGCGGCGACCAGGGCCGCGTTGTCCGGGGCCGGGGCGCCGTCGGGCAGCAGGAGCGTGTCCTCCAGGCCGATCCGGGTGTGCAGACCCCGGCGTACCGCCTCGCCGAACACCGGCCAGGTCGCCGGGCCCTCGCCGTGCAGCAGCACCGGCGGGCCCCCGCCGGGCAGGGCGGCGAGGATCGCAGCCGCGTCGGCGAGCGCCGCCTCCACCCGCTCGGCCATGCACTCGACCAGGACCCGACCGGTCGGCGTCGACCAGCGCCGCCAGGCGTCGACCGCCGCCTCCGTCCAGATCCCGGCCTCGACCATCACGCCGCGCTCGTGCAGGGCGGCCGCGACCTCCGCCGCGCCGGGCTCGTGGACGTTGACCGAGGCGAAGTCCGGCAGGACCGTCCAGGCACGGACGGCGGCCACCCGTTCGACCGGGTCGGGAACGATCCACGCGCCGGTGCTGACCCCGACCGGCAGGCCGGGGCGGGCCGCCCGGACGGCGGTGACCGCCGCGGCGATCACGGCCGCGTCGAGCGACTCGGCGCCTGCGTCGTCCCGGGGATGGACGTGCACCGCCGCCACACCCGCGCTCGCGCAGCGCGCGGCGTCGGCCGCCAGCTCGGCCGGGGTGAGCGGCACGGCGGGGTGCTCGTCCCGCCGCCGACCGCCGTTCAGACACGCCTTCAGCACTGGTTCCACTCCCTTCCGTCGCGGGCGGCCACGCGCCGACACCGGAACCGCCGGCCAGCATCACGCCCGGCGAGCCCCGAGCCCCGAGCCCCGTGGCACCGCACCGCCCCGACCGGGGCACTTTCCGCGCCGAGATCCCCCCGGATCCCTCGATCTTGGAGTTGTGGCACCTCCGGAAAGGGATCACCCCGACATCAGGGGCGCCACAACTCCAAGATCGGCGGGAGCACACACGAGAACGGCGAGCGCGCGGTCGCCGCTCTCAGTCGGGTCGGCGGGTGTCGAGGTCGTTCTCGGCGTCGGCCAGTGCGTCGGCGTCGATGTGCTCGGCGAACTCGGCCGCCTCGGCGCTCTGCGCGGCGAGCGCGTCCTTCACCGCCCGGATCGCCACCCCGGCCGGGTAGCCCTTGCGGGCCAGCATTCCGACCATCCGCCGGAACACCGCGTCGGGCTCCCCCCGGGCGGTGCGCAGCTTCCGGTCGACCAGGGCACGGGCGGTGTCCGCCTCGGTCTCCTCGTCGATCCCGTCGAGTGCCTCGCCGGCCACCTCGCCGTCGACGCCCCGCTGCCGCAGCTCGTTGGCGAGCGCCCGCCGGGCGAGCCCTCGCCCGGCATGGCGGCTGCTCACCCAGGCCCGGGCGAAGGCGGCGTCGTCCACGATGCCGACCTCGTCGTAGCGGTCGAGCACCTGCTCGGCGGTCTCCTCGGAGATGCCCTTGCGGGCCAGCGCGCCGGCCAGCTCGGCCCGGGTGCGGGGGCGCACCGCGAGCTGCCGCAGGCAGATCTCGCGGGCCAACTCCGCCTCGTCGCGCGGCGGAGTCGGAGCCTCCCCCGGTTCGGGCTCCACCGCGCGATCACGGCGCCCACGGCGCGGCCGGGGCGTGCCGGTGTCGTCACCCGCACGGGGTGGACTGGCATCCCAGCCCCGCCCCGTGCGAGCGCGTCGTCCTGCCACGGGTCAGCGGATCAGAAGTCGACCGGCGGCAGCTCCGGGCCACCGGCGGCGTCGCCCGCACCACCGGTGCCGACGCCGAGCTTCTCCAGGATCTTCTTCTCGATCTCGGCCGCCACGTCCGGGTTCTCGCGGAGGAACTCGCGGGCCTTCTCCTTGCCCTGGCCCAGCTGGTCGCCGTCGTAGGTGTACCAGGCGCCGGACTTGCGGATGATCGCCTGCTCCACGCCGACGTCGATCAGCGAGCCCTCGCGGGAGATGCCCTTGCCGTACATGATGTCGAACTCGGCCTGCTTGAACGGCGCGGCGACCTTGTTCTTGACGACCTTGACCCGGGTGCGGTTGCCGACCACGTCGGTGCCGTCCTTGAGACTCTCGATGCGGCGCACGTCGAGCCGGACCGAGGCGTAGAACTTCAGCGCCCGACCACCGGTGGTGGTCTCCGGGCTGCCGAACATCACGCCGATCTTCTCGCGGAGCTGGTTGATGAAGATCGCGGTCGTGCCGGTGTTGTTGAGCACACCGGTGATCTTCCGCAGCGCCTGGCTCATCAGCCGGGCCTGGAGGCCGACGTGGCTGTCGCCCATCTCGCCCTCGATCTCGGCGCGCGGCACCAGGGCGGCGACCGAGTCGATCACGATGATGTCGATCGCGCCGGAGCGGACCAGCATGTCGGCGATCTCCAGCGCCTGCTCGCCGGTGTCCGGCTGGGAGACCAGCAGGGCGTCGGTGTCGACGCCGAGGGCCCGCGCGTACTCCGGGTCGAGCGCGTGCTCGGCGTCGATGAACGCGGCGATGCCGCCGGCGCGCTGGGCGTTGGCCACCGCGTGCAGCGCGACCGTGGTCTTACCGCTGGACTCCGGACCGTAGATCTCGACGACCCGGCCGCGCGGCAGACCGCCCACGCCGAGCGCCACGTCGAGCGCGATGGAGCCGGTCGGGATGACAGCCGTCTGCACGACGGGCCGCTCCCCCAGCCGCATCACCGAACCCTTGCCGAACTGCTTGTCGATCTGAGCGAGAGCAAGGTCGAGCGCCTTCTCCCGGTCAGGCCCTGCTGCCATCGTTGCCACCCCTGCCTTCGCCGGCGTCTTTCCTGAGCTTCGCGTCACGCGGGACACGCTAGGCGCTGGGTCCGACAGAAAACCAGCCGACGGGCCGTGAGCTGTGGACGAGCACCCCGCTGTGGACAATAGCCGAACAGGTGTACGACTGGGCAAGCGACACGCGGAAGCGGGGAAAAGGCTGCTCAGCGTAGTCGCGCGGGCACCCGGTCGGGATAGGCCGCCACCACGGCGCGCCACACCACGTGCGTTTCCTCACCGGCCGCGAGGGCCTGCTCGACGGTTCGCCCGCCGAGCTGGGACAGGACCTGGTCGCTGGCGATGCTGGCCGCGTACCCCGGCCCGAACGCCTCCTCCAGCCGCGTCCAGAAGTCGGTCAGCCGCACCTGTTCAGTCCTCCTCGTCGAGTGTGCCCCCGCCGGTGCCCCGCAGCGCCAGCGCCACCAGCGGCACCACCGCGACGGCCGCCAGCACGGTGAGCGTCGGGTACCCCACCGCCTCCATGACGAACCCGCTGACCGCCGCCGCGCCCGCCCCGGCCAGCCCCATGAGCAGGTCGGACAGGCCCTGTGCGCCGGGCCGGTCGGCGGTGGGCACCGACTCCGACAGCAGCGTCGAGCCCGCCACCATGGTGCCCGACCAGCCCAGCCCGAGCAGCGCCAGCCCCACCGCGAGCGGCGGCGTGTGGTGCCCGGCGGTGCCGGCGACCGCGCACGCCGCCAGCAGGAGCGCCGCCCCGCCGAGGATCACCTGCCGTCGGCCCAGCCGGTCGGTGAGCCAGCCCGCCACCGGCGACAACGCGTACATCCCGGCGATGTGCAGGCTGAGCACGACGCCGACCACCGACAGCACGTCCGCGTCGGAGTGCCACTCGCCGAGGTGCACCGGCGTCATCGACATCACCGCGACCATCACCAGGTGCCCCACCGCGACCGCGGCGATGCCGAGCCGGGCGGCCGGCCGTCGGCGTACCGTGCGCCACGCGGCGACCATGCCACCGCGCCGGGTGGCCGCC
>NZ_CADEAU010000142.1 GCF_902825405.1 Micromonospora maritima
CCCCGGGCGACCGGCCCCGACGAGGGCGCGGCGGGCGGCGGCCTGCGCGGCGCCCGGTCCGAGCTGCGCCGGCAGGTACGGGAGCGGCGTCGACTGCGGATGGGCATCCTCGCCCTGGTCAGCCTCGTGCTGCTGGGCGCGGTGCCGCTCTACTTCGGCCTGCGCACGCTCAGCCGCGATCCGGTCTTCGACACCCTCGACGCGCTCGACGTGCCGTCGTGGGCGGCCACCAAGACGGTCGACAACGTCAGCGGCAGCCGGTGGTGCCTGCAGGACTGCCGGCTGCGGGAACGCGCGGTCGAGTCGGAGCAGGGCTGGAAGCAGACGGTGACGGTCTACGAGGCGGCCCTGGCCAAGGACGGCTGGCGGCGCTGGAAGGTCGACCGCTGCCCGGAGGAGAAGGTCGAGGGCAGCTACACCTGCTGGCGCCGGGACGAGCTGACGCTCGACCTGTGGGTCCGCGATCCCGCCTGCACACCGCCGCCGGTGGACGGGGAACCGGCGCCGTCCGCGCCGCCCGCGACCGCAGCGGCGAAGTGCACCGGCTCGTTGGTGTCGGTGAAGGTGCGCAACGCGATCGACGACGAGCGCACCGGCCCCACGCCGACCACCGATCCGTCACTCACCGGTGAGGATCCGTACCCGACCCTGAGCGACGACCCGCTCGGTGAGCCGACCCCCTCACCGTCGTGAGCCGACTTCCATCACGGACGGTAGGGTCTGGGGCTGGCGCGCCCGCCCGCGCCCGGTGACCGGGTCGGCGTGGCGCGAAGTGGGTAGGGACGGTCGCGCGTCCCGGGGCGTCCGGCCCCGGGGCACTGCTTGAGGAGGACATGCGCGTGAGTGGTGGAGAGATCGCTGCGCTGATCGCGGCCGGTGCGTTCCTGATGCTGGTGCTCGTGCTGGCGGTGCCGATCCTGCGGCTGCGGCACACCGTGGACGCGACGACCCGCATGATCGGTGACCTGAACGACCGCACCGCGCCGCTGCTCGGGGACGTGAACACCACGGTGAAGAACGTCAACGTGGCGCTGGAGCAGGTGCAGACCTCGCTGGACGGGGTGAACCTCCAGCTCGCCAAGGTGGACACCATGACCACGCACGCGCAGAACGTCACCGCGAACGTGGCGAACCTGGCGACCGTGGTCTCCGCCGCCGCGGCCAACCCGCTGGTCAAGGTGGCCGCGTTCGGCTACGGCGTGCGCAAGGCCGCCTCCGCCCGCCGGCACGCCGAGACCGAGCGCGAGGTGCGCGACACCATCAAGCAGCAGCGCCGGGCCGCCAGGCGCGGCAACCGCTGACCCCGACCGGCGTACGCGGAAGGATGAGAGCATGAGGCGGTTGTTCTGGCTGGGCATCGGGCTGGCCGTGGGCGTCCTGGTGGTCCGTAAGGCCACCCGGACCGCGCAGGCGTACACCCCGGCGGGCATCGCCAGCGGGCTGTCCGAGTCCGCCGGCGGGCTCGTCGAGTCGGTGCGTGCCTTCGTGGACGACGTCCGGGTCTCGATGGCCGAGCGTGAGCAGGAGATCCACGAGGCCTTCGCCCGCGGCGAGGCGTACGACGACGAGTTCGCCGAACTGCGGGAGGACCCGCGGATCGGCGACCGAGAGATTTTCCCGGAGGAGCACCAGCGATGAAGACGGCGGAGATCAAGCGGCGGTTCCTCGCCCACTTCGAGGCGAACGGGCACGCCGTGGTGCCGTCCGCTCCGCTGCCCGCCATCAGCGACCCGAACCTGCTGTTCATCAACGCGGGCATGGTGCAGTTCGTGCCCTACTTCCTGGGTCAGCAGACCGCGCCGTACGCGCGCGCGACGAGCGTGCAGAAGTGCATCCGCACCCCGGACATCGACGAGGTCGGCAAGACCAGCCGGCACGGCACGTTCTTCCAGATGAACGGCAACTTCTCCTTCGGTGACTACTTCAAGTCCGGGGCGATCCCGCTCGCCTGGGACCTGGCCACCAAGTCGGTGGAGGCGGGTGGGTTCGGCCTGGACCCGGAGCGGATCTGGGCGACGGTCTACCTGGACGACGACGAGGCGTACGACATCTGGCGCGCCACCGGCGTGCCCACCGAGCGGATCGTGCGTCGGGGCAAGGCCGACAACTTCTGGTCGATGGGCATCCCCGGCCCGTGCGGCCCGTGCTCGGAGCTCTACTACGACCGTGGCCCGGAGTACGGCCGGGAGGGCGGTCCGGAGGTCGACGAGGACCGCTACCTGGAGTTCTGGAACCTCGTCTTCATGCAGTTCGAGCGCGGTCCGGGCGTCGGCAAGGAGGACTTCCCGATCCTCGGCGACCTGCCGGCGAAGAACATCGACACCGGCATGGGCCTGGAACGGATGGCCTCGCTGCTGCAGGGCGTGGACAACCTCTACGAGATCGACGAGGTCAAGCCGATCCTGGACCGGGCGGCCGAGCTGACCGGCAAGCGGTACGGCGCGCACTCGGGTCACGCGGCCAACCAGTCGCACCCGGACGACGTGCGGCTGCGGGTGATCGCCGACCACGTCCGCACCGCGCTGATGCTGATCGGCGACGGCGTGACCCCGTCGAACGAGGGCCGTGGCTACGTGCTGCGGCGGATCATGCGCCGGGCGATCCGGGCGGTGCGGCTGCTGGGCTACCAGGACCGGGCGCTGCCGGAGCTGCTGCCGGTGGCGCGGGACTGCATGGCCCCGTCGTACCCGGAGCTGGCCGAGGAGTTCGGCCGGATCTCCCAGTACGCGTACGCCGAGGAGGACGCGTTCCTGGCGACGCTGCGCGCCGGGACCACGATCCTGGACACCGCGATCGCGGAGACCAAGTCGGCGGGCAAGCCGGCGCTCTCCGGTGACAAGGCGTTCCAGCTGCACGACACGTACGGCTTCCCGATCGACCTGACCCTGGAGATCGCGGCCGAGCAGGGCCTGCAGGTCGACGCCGAGGGCTTCCGCCGGCTGATGGCCGACCAGCGCAGCCGGGCCAAGGCCGACGCGCAGGCCCGCAAGACCGGGCACACCGACGTGTCGGCGTACCGGTCGGTGCTCGACGGCGGCGGCCCGGTGGAGTTCACCGGCTACACCGAGCTGAACCGGGAGTCCCGGGTGCGCGCGCTGCTGTCCGGCGGCGCCGCGGTCTCGGCGGCGGTCGAGGGCGACACGGTCGAGCTGGTGCTCGACACCACCCCGTTCTACGCCGAGGGCGGCGGGCAGCAGCCCGACCAGGGCCTGATCACGGTCGGCGGCGGCCAGGTCGAGGTCTTCGACGTGCAGCAGCCGGTGCCCGGCCTGATCGTGCACCGGGCCCGGGTGGTGCGCGGCGAGGTCCGCACCGGCGAGACCGGGTACGCCGAGATCGACGTGTCGCGCCGGCGGGCGATCTCCCGCTCGCACACCGCGACGCACCTGGTGCACCAGACGATGCGCAACTTCCTCGGCGAGTCGGCGACCCAGGCGGGTTCGCTGAACGCGCCGGGCCGGCTGCGGTTCGACTTCAACACCCCGACCGGGGTGGCGCCGAGCGTGCTGCACGACGTCGAGCAGCAGGTCAACGAGGTGCTGCTGGCCGACCTGGAGGTGCACGCGTTCGTCACCAGCCAGGAGGAGGCCCGCCGGATCGGGGCGATGGCCCTGTTCGGCGAGAAGTACGGCGAGCGGGTCCGGGTCGTCGAGGTCGGCGACTACGCCCGGGAGCTGTGCGGCGGCACCCACGTGGCGCGCTCGGCCCAGCTCGGCCTGGTGAAGATCCTCTCCGAGGCGTCGGTGGGTTCCGGCGTCCGCCGGATCGAGGCGCTCGTCGGCATGGACGCGTTCGGCTTCCTGGCCCGCGAGCACCTGCTGGTGTCCCGGCTGGCCGAGCTGTTCCGGGTGCCGGGGGAGCAGGTCGCCGACCGGGTGGAGCAGACCGTCACCCAGCTGCGCGACGCGGAGAAGGAACTGGAGAAGCTCCGCGCCCAGCTCGTGCTCGGCGGGGCCGGCGCGCTCGCCTCGCAGGCGAAGGACGTGCGCGGGGTCGCGTACGTGGGCACCGAGGCGCCGGAGGGCGCGGCGGCCAACGACGTGCGGACCCTCGCCCAGGAGATCCGGGGCCGGATCGACGCGGCCCGCCCGGCGGTGGTCGCGGTGGCCGCCCGGGCGAACGGCAAGGCGTCGCTCGTGGTGGCCGTCAACCAGGCCGCCCGCGGGCGGGGCCTGAGCGCCAAGGAACTGGTCAAGGCGGCGTTCTCCGGCCGGGGCGGCGGCAGCGACGACCTCGCGCAGGGCGGTGGCCTGCCCGCCACGGAGGCGCCGAACCTGCTGGTCACGGTGGAGAAGGCGGTCGCGGACGCGGCATGAGCGAACGCACCGAGCGGAGCGAGGGCCGTGAGGGCATGCCCGGCTGGCACGGCATGAGCGAACGCACCGAGCGGAGCGAGGGCCGTGAGGGCATGCCCGGCTGGTACGGCATGAGCGAACGCACCGAGCGGAGCGAGGGCCGTGAGGGCATGCCCAGCTGGCACGGCATGAGCGCACTGATCGGCGCCAGGGCGGACCTCCGGGTCCGCCCTGGCCCGTACCGGCTCCGGAGGGATGGCGGCAGATGACCGAGTTCGCCCGGGGCGTCCGGCTGGGCGTGGACGTGGGCCAGGTCCGGGTCGGCGTGGCCCGCAGCGACCCGCATGGCATCCTCGCCACCCCGCTGGTCACGTTGGCCCGCGACCTGACCGCCGAGCCGGACGCGGTGCCCGCCGACATGGCCGAGCTGGTCCGGCTGGCCGCCGAGCACGAGGCGGTCGGGATCGTCGTCGGGCTGCCGGTCAACCTCGCCGGGAAGCACGGCCCCGCGGCGACGAACGTCTCGGCCTACGCCAGCCGTTTGGCCGATGTAATGGGGCCGATTCCGGTGACGCTGACGGACGAGAGGATGTCGACCGTCGTCGCGAGTCGTAGGCTGGCCGAACGGGGCGTCCGGGGAAAGCGCCAACGGGCGGTGGTCGACCAGGCCGCCGCCGTGGAGATTCTGCAGAGCTGGCTGGACGCACAGCGGAGGCGGACGCAATGATCGACGATCTTGATCTGGGGTTCGACGACACGGAGAGGGGGGAGAAGGGCCGGCACCGACGCGGCGCGGTACGCCGGCGGCAGGGCAAGTCCGGCGGTGGCCGGGGCAAGACCCTCCTCGCCCTCGCGCTCGCGCTGGTCCTGCTCGGCGGCATCGGCGGCGGCGCGTTCTACGGCTTCGACCGGATCCAGAACTACTTCGTCACCCCCGACTACGAGGGCTCCGGCACCGGCGAGGTGACCGTCGAGATCAAGCAGGGCGCTCTGCTCGCCGACATGGCCGACGCGCTGGTGGCCGCCGACGTGGTGAAGAGCACCAAGGCGTTCATCGAGGCGGCGGAGGAGAACTCCCGCAGCAAGAACATCCAGCCCGGCACCTACAAGCTGCGCAAGCAGATGAGCGGTGACGCGGCGGTCGCGGCCATGCTCGACCTCAAGAACAAGATCGTCAACGGGATCACCATCCCGGAGGGGCGCACCGCGAAGAACATCTACAAGCTGCTGTCCGAGAAGACGGACATCCCGGTCAAGGACTTCGAGGCCGCGGCGAAGGATCCGGCGGCCCTCGGCGTGCCGGACTGGTGGTTCGTGCGCACCGACGGCAAGAAGGTCAAGCCCTCGATCGAGGGTTTCCTCTTCCCGGACACCTACGAGATCCCGCCGAAGGCGACCGCCGAAACGGTGCTCAAGCTGATGGTGGACAACTTCCTCACCGTCACCGGCGAGATGCAGTACGCCGAGAAGGCGAAGTCGGACCGGCGCATCGCCCCGTACGAGGCGCTGATCGTCGCGTCGCTGGCCCAGGCGGAGGCGGGCAACAAGGACGACCTGGGCAAGGTCGCCCGGGTCGCCTACAACCGGGTCTACGGCGAGTTCCCCTGCAACTGCCTGGAAATGGACGTCACGGTCAACTACTACCTGGAGCTGACCGGGCAGCGGACCAAGGCGTCGAAGGACATGACGCCCGCCGAGCTGGACAACCCGAAGAACCCGTACAACCGCAAGCTGCGCGGCCTGGTCCCCACGCCGATCAACAACCCGGGGAAGCAGGCCCTGGAAGGCGCGCTGGACCCGCCGCCGGGAAAGTGGCTCTTCTTCGTGGCGATCGACAAGGAGGGCCACTCGGCCTTCGCGGAGACCTACGAGGAACAGAAGCGCAACGAACAGAAGGCCAAGGAGGCCGGGATCATCTGATGGCCGCCCCCCACCGTGCGGCGGTGGTCGGCCGGCCGATCGCCCACTCGCTCTCCCCGGCGATCCACTCCGCCGGCTACGCGGCGGCCGGGCTGACCGGCTGGTCGTACACCCGGATCGAGGCCGGCGCGGACGAGCTGCCCGGCAAGATCCTGCACGAGCTGCGCCGCCACGAGCTGTCGTTCGACAACGGGCTGCGGCTGCCGCCCGCCTACTACGGCACCGTCGACGCGACCATGCTCTGGGTCGGGCTGCTGCACGACGCCTGGCGCTGGGGCCTGCCCGCCGACCAGGTCGAGCCGCTGCTGCCGCACCTGGAGGCGGCGCTGCGCTGGCTCGACGAGCACGCCGACGCCGACGGCGACGGCTTCGTCGAGTACATCGACACCACCGGCCACGGCCTGGCCAACCAGGGCTGGAAGGACTCCGGCGACGCGGTGCGCTTCCGGGACGCCCGGCTCGCCGCGCCGCCGATCGTGCTGGCCGAGGTGCAGGGGTACGCGCACCAGGCCGCGACGAACGGCGCCGACCTGCTGGACGCGTTCGGCCGCCCGGGCGCGGACCGCTGGCGCGCCTACGCCGACCGGCTCGCCGAGCGGTTCCGCGCCGCGTTCTGGGTGGACGGTCGGCACGGTCCGCAGCCGGCGCTGGCGCTGGACCGGGACAAGCGCCCGGTGGACTCGCTGACCAGCAACATCGGGCACCTGCTCGGCACCGGCCTGCTGTCGGACGCCGAGTCGACGCAGGTCGCGGCGCTGCTCTCCACCGAGGCGCTGGCCGGCGGCTTCGGCCTGCGCACCATGTCCACCGACGACGCCGGGTTCAGCCCGCTGTCCTACCACTGTGGGTCGATCTGGGCCCACGACACCGCCATCGTGCTCGCCGGGCTCGCCCGCGCCGGGCACCGGGCCGCCGCGCTGCGCCTCGCCGACGGGCTGCTCGCCGCCGCCGAGGCGTTCGACTACCGCCTCCCCGAGCTCTACGGCGGGGACGACCGGTCGGCCCTCGGTCGACCGGTGCCGTACCCGGCGGCCTGCCGTCCGCAGGCCTGGTCGGCGGCGGCGGCCGTGCTGCTGCTCCAAGCCGGCCTGGGCGTCTACCCCGACGTGCCGAACGGCCGCGTCGACCTGCGCCCGCTGGCCGGGCCCGAGCTGGGCGCGCTCAGCGCGGCCGGCCTGCGGATCGCCGGCGCCCCGGTCACCGTATCGGTCGACCACACCGGCCACCCCACCCTGACCGACCTCCCGGCCACCCTGCACATCCCGACCCCCCGCCCCCCGTCCGAAACCCCTCTCCCCCGCCCCTAGCCCTCACCCACCGACCAGCGTCGATCATGAAGTTGGCGGCAGATTCGATCTCCACCCCTGCCGTCAACTTCATGGTCAACCGCCGCCGTCCCGGCCGGCGGTGGTGGTCGAGGGGTTCGTGTCGGGAGGCGGCCCGGATCTGACACGAAACCCTTGGTCCTCAACCGAAGGGAGCGCGGCACACGCCCCAGGTCAGGGGGTGGGGAGTTCGGCTACCAGTTCGTCGTCCTCCATGGCGCCGGTGGGCTGGAAGCCCAGGGAGCGGTAGAGGGCGGCGGCGGCCGTGTTCTCCGGGTGGTAGCTGAGGCGGATCGGCTGACCCGCCTCGGCCAACCAGGCCGCGAGCGACCGCACCGTGGCGCGGCCCAGTCCTCGGCCCTGCTCGGCGGCGTCGACCACCATGCCGCCGATCCACCGTGAGCCGTCGTCGTCCACGCCCCACATGACGTGTCCCACCACGACGTCGTCGGCATACACGGCGAGCGAGTTCCACACGTTCGAGCGCATGGTGAGCAGCAGGTAGCGGGCGGCCAGCGCCGCGACGAAGGCGCGCTGGTCGTCACGGGGCGCCACGTCCGCCACCGCCCGCCAGTTGTCGTCGTCCACCGGCCGCAGGGTCACCCGGCGGCCGAGCCGGTCGTGCTCTCCAGAGTCGATCATGGCGGTCAGCCTAGGGTCGGTCCCACCCGCCGGCCATCGCTTTCGCCGACATCGTGCCCCGACCGGCGACCCCGGGCCGGGGCGGTCAGTCGGTCGGCGCGAGCGCGGCGCGGTCGAGGTACGGTCGCGGGTCGCCGGCGCCCAGA
This sequence comes from Micromonospora maritima, assembly GCF_902825405.1. GTDB lineage: Bacteria > Actinomycetota > Actinomycetes > Mycobacteriales > Micromonosporaceae > Micromonospora > Micromonospora maritima. The sequence continues at coordinate 8,329 of NZ_CADEAU010000142.1, forward strand.
TCCGTGACCCCGGCGCTGCACAGGGCGCCGATCGCCAAGGTCCGGCGTACCGCGCCGAAGGTGATCACGTGCCCGATGGTGCCGCCCAGCGTGTGGGTGGTCGGGGGCGTACAGGTGGTGTCGACGAACGTGTCCGCCAGGGTGCCGGCGGCCAGCGTCCGGGCGACGAAGTCCCGCCAGTCCCGCCCCGCGACCGCGTGCCGGGCGGCCAGCCCGCGCACCGACCTGTCGCTCTCGTCGGGCCAGTCGCCGCCCCGCAGCGCCGACAGCCAGTGTTCCTCCTGGGTGACCATGCCGTTGATCAGCGAACGGAGCGTCGGCTGGTCGTCGATCGTCTCCACGGACACGGTGACGGGCCGGTCGAGCACCTGCTCGTCGAGGCCACCCGCGCGGTCGATGATCGCGGTGAGGGTCTCGACGTGATGGTCGACCAGGTGTTGGAGCACGTTCATCGGGGTCTCCTGACGTGCGGCCGGCAGCCGCAGGCCACCGGGCGGTTGGAAGTGGACGCCGCTGGGACAGGGCAGTTCCAGCTCGCGGAAGACCAGCGGCGGGCGTCGCCGGACCGCGGTCGGGGCGAACCCGTAGGACCGCTGGAAGGCGCGGGTGAACGCCTCGTGCGAGCCGTACCCGGCCTCGACCGCGATGTCGAGGACGGTCCGGTCGCTGCTGACCAGCCGGTGCGCCGCGCGTTCCAGGAGCAGTCGCCGGCGCAACGCGCCCGGTGGCTCCCCGGTGGCCGCGGCGACCAGCCGGTCGAAGTGGAACCGGGACAGGTGGGCCCGGGCGGCCAGACCCGCCGGGCTCGCCGCCGGATCGTCGAGCGCGGCCTGGAGGACGTCGAGGAGGCCGGTGAGTCCGTCGTTCCGGTTCATGCGCTCAGCCTGCACCCGCGGCGGGCGGCACCGCTTGACCGCCGTTGCGCACCTGCGGGCCGCGCCGACACCGGCGCGGCGCGGCGCGCGATCAGTCGAGCAGGGCGTCCAGGCCGACGGTGAGGCCCGGCCGGCGGACCACCTCGCGTACGGCCAGCAGCACGCCGGGCATGAACGAGGCCCGGTCGTACGAGTCGTGCCGGATGGTGAGCGTCTCGCCGGTGGTGCCGAACAGCACCTCCTGGTGGGCGACCAGGCCGGTGGCGCGGACCGCGTGGACGCGTACCCCGTCGATGTCGGCGCCGCGGGCGCCGGCCACCTCGTCGCGGGTGGCGTCCGGGGCCGGGCCGAGGCCGGCCTCGGCGCGGGCCGCCGCGATCAGCCGGGCGGTGTGGGTGGCGGTGCCGCTGGGCGCGTCCAGCTTCCGCGGGTGGTGCTGCTCGATGATCTCGACCGACTCGAAGTGCCGGGCGGCGCGTGCCGCGAACTGCATCATCAGGACCGCGCCGATGCCGAAGTTCGGGGCGACCACCACGCCCAGTCCGGGCCGGTCGGCCAGCCAGTCGCGTACCTGGGTCAGACGCTGCTCGGTGAAGCCGGTCGTGCCGACCACCGCGTGGATGCCCCGTTCCACGCAGAAGCGCAGGTTGTCCATGACCGCGTCGGGGGTGGTGAAGTCGACGACCACGCCGGCGCCGGCGTCCGCGACCGTGGTGAGGTCGTCACCCTGGTCGACGGCCGCGACCAGGTCCAGGTCGGGGGCGGAGTCGACCGCCTTGCAGACCTCCATGCCCATCCGGCCCCGGGCACCCAGCACGCCGACCCGGGCCGCGTCGGCCGGGCCCTTCTCCTGCACGTCAGTCACGGGGCACAACCTATCCCAATCGGGACGCCGGCCACGCCGCGGACCGACCAGCGGGACGCCGTCACCCGTCGACCCGGCGGCCGACGGGACCGCCGGACGGACGCCGGTCAGCGCGTGAAGGCGCCCTCGTCGAACGGGCCGACCACGGCCAGCGACATCGGGCGGGCGAGCAGCTCGGCGGCGAGGTCGTTCACGTCCGCCAGGGTGACCGCGTCGACCCGGGCCAGCAGCTCGTCCACCGGCATCAGGTTGCCGTAGAGCAGCTCGCCCTTGGCCAGCCGGCTCATCCGGGAGCCGGTGTCCTCCAGCCCGAGCACGAACGAGCCCTTGCTCATCCCCTTGCCCCGGGCCAGTTCCGCCTCGGTGATGCCCTCGGCGGCCACCCGGGCCAGCTCGGCCCGGGTCAGGTCCAGCACCTCGTCCACCTTGCCCGGCGCGCAGCCGGCGTAGACGGCGAAGACGCCGCTGTCGGCGTACTGGCTGGCGTAGGAGTAGACCGAGTACGCGAGGCCGCGCTGCTCCCGGATCTCCTGGAACAGTCGGCTGGACATGCCGCCGCCGAGCACGTTGTTGAGCACGCCGAGCGCGAAGCGCCGCTCGTCGGTGCGGTCGATGGCGGGGCAGCCCAGGATAACGTGGGCCTGCTCGGTCTCCTTCGGCTCGACGAGCGTGGCGGCCGGCTTCGTGCGGACCGCCGGGGTGGTCGACCGGTGCGGCGCCGGCGCGGCCGGGTCGGTGTCCAGTGGCGTGCCGCGCAGCGCCTGCCGGACCAGCTTGACCACGGCGGCGTGGTCGAGGTTCCCGGCGGCGGCGATCACGATCTGCGGCGGGGTGTACCGCTTGCGGTAGAAGCCCTGGATCTGCCGCCGGGTCATCGGGGTGACCGTCTCCTCGGTGCCGGAGATGAGCCGGCCGAGCGGGTGGTCGCCGTAGATCGCGCGGGCGAACAGGTCGTGCACCTCGTCGCCGGGCTCGTCGTCGTGCATGGCGATCTCTTCGAGGATGACGCCGCGTTCGGTCTCCACGTCCGGCTCGGCCAGCACCGAGTCGGCCACCGCGTCGCACATCACGTCGATGGCCAGCGGCAGGTCCTCGTCCAGCACGCGGGCGTAGTAGCAGGTGTATTCCTTCGTGGTGAAGGCGTTGGTCTCGCCGCCCACCGCCTCGATCTCGGACGAGATCTCCAACGCGGTGCGCTTGCGGGTGCCCTTGAAGAGCAGGTGCTCCAGGAAGTGCGCGGCGCCGGCCTGCGGCCCGGTCTCGTCCCGGGACCCGACCGCCACCCAGATGCCGAACGAGACGCTGCGCATCGCCGGGATCGCCTCGGTGAGCACGCGCAGCCCGCTGGGCAGCACGGTGCGGCGGACGGTGCCGCCGAGTGGGTCGTCGCTGAGGGTGCGGGTGACCGCCCGTCCCGGCGCGGGGGAAGACGAACTCACGGGAACCTGCTCTCCGTACCACGAGGGGTGGGGAACGAACGACGGCTCCAGCCCGCGCACGCGACCTGGAGCCGTGGGCCGGCCCGGGCGACGCGCACGTCGCCCGGGCCGGTCGGTCGATCAGCTGTGCCGGGTCCGGCGGCGCGGACGGTCGCCGCCCTCGCCACCCTCGGAGCGG
>NZ_CADEAU010000143.1 GCF_902825405.1 Micromonospora maritima
GTCGAGACGGTACGCGGCTGGCACGACTGGCTGCGGCGGCACCGCCCGACGATCGAGGCCGCGCTCGGCACGGGGTGAGTGCGCCGGCACGGCGGTCCACCGGTCCGGCAACGCTCCCGGGCCTCCGGTAGCCGGCCCCGGCCACGCCTGCCCCCGGCCACGGGTCGCCGGCCCGTCACCTCCGCGACGCCTTTCGAGCTGATATCAGAAACGACTCGGGGCGCCGGTGCCCGCCCGCTCCGGGAGCGCGTGAGTCGTTGACGACATCAGCTCGAAAGGCACCGTGACAGGGCGCCGCCCGGCCCGGGCAGGGTCACCGGAAGCCCCGAGGCGAGCAGCTCAGCCACCCGGCGCAGCTCGCCCCACCCCGGCGAGATCCGGTCAGCCCGGTGGGACGACCAGGCCGGCCTCGTAGGCGGCGATCACCAGGTGCACCCGGTCCCGGGCGCCCAGCTTGGTGAAGAGCCGGGCCACGTGCGCCTTGGCGGTGGCCGGGCTGATCACCAGCTCCGCCGCGATCTCCGCGTTGGACAGCCCGCGTGCCACCAGGCCGAGCACCTCCCGCTCCCGGTCGGTGACCCCGGGCAGGTCCCGGGGGCGGGGCGCCGCGGCGGGCCGGCGGGCGAACTCGGCGATGAGCCGCCGGGTGACGCCGGGCGCGATCAACGCGTCGCCGGCGGCCACCACCCGCACCGCCCCGAGGATCTCCTCCAGGGCCATGTCCTTGACCAGGAAGCCGCTCGCGCCGGCGCGCAGCGCCGCGTGCACGTGCTCGTCGTCGTCGAAGGTGGTGAGCACGAGGACCCGCGTGGGTCCGCCGGCCGCGACGATGTCCCGGGTGGCCGCGATCCCGTCGGTGCCGGGCATCCGCAGGTCCATCAGCACCACGTCGGGCGTCAGCTCCCGCGCCGACCGGATCGCCTCCGCGCCGGTTCCCGCCTCCCCGACGACCACCAGGTCCGGCGCGTCGGTCATGAGCACCCGCAGGCCGGCCCGCACCAACGGCTGGTCGTCGACGAGGAGCACCCGGATCGTCACGCCGCACCCGCCGGCAGCACCGCGTCGACCCGGAAGCCGCCCTCCGGGCGTGGCCCGGCGACGCACCGGCCGCCGAGCAGCGCCGCCCGCTCCCGCATCCCGACGATCCCGTGTCCCTCGCCACCGACCGGGCCGCCGCGACCCTCGTCGACCACCTCGACGCGTAGCCCGTCGGGCGCGTGCCGCACGGTCACCCGACACCTGTCGACCCGCGCGTGGCGTACCACGTTCGTCAGTGCCTCCTGCACGATCCGGTACGCGGCCAGCTCCACCTCGGCGGGCAGCGGACCCGGCTCGCCGTCGACGGCGAGCGTCACCCGCACCCCGGCGTCGGCCGCGGCCCCGACCAGCCGGTCCAGGTCGCACAGTCCGGGCGTGGGGTCCAGCGACGCCGGCGCGCCGTCGGGGCGGCGCAGCGCGCCGAGGGTACGGCGCAGCCCGGCCAGGGTCTCCCGGCTGGTCGTCTCGATGGTGGTGAGCGCGGCCCGCGCCTGCGCGGGTTGACTGTCGATGACCCGGGCGCCCACGCCCGCCTGGATGGCGATCACACCGATGCTGTGCGCCACCACGTCGTGCAACTCCCGGGCGATGCGCAGCCGTTCGGCGGTGACCGCCTCGGCGGCGGCATGCGCCCGCACCTGTTCGGCGTGCGCGCGGCGGGCCAGCACCGAGTTGCCGACCACCCATGCCGCGAGGACCGCCGGGACGGAGAGGGTGGCCCGGTCCAGCGCGCCGGCGGCCGGGTTCACGAAGGCGGCGGCCACCTGCACCAGGAGCACCATCACCGCCGCGGGCACCGACACCCGACGCGGCCCACGGGCCGCGACCACGCCGAGCATCACGTCCACGACGAGGAACTGGAGGTACCACAGGCCGGCCAGGTAGCCCTGATCCCACGCGTTCGTGGTGGCGGTGACCAGCGACGCCCCGGCGAGCATGAGGCCGAGGGCGAGCAGCGGACGGCGACGCAGCAGGCCGGCGGGCAGCAGCACCGCCAGGACCGGCACGAGGTAGCGGACCGGGAGCCCGGGCACGCTGTGGTCGGGGGTGGGCACGACGAGCACCGGTCCGCCGGTGCCGGAGGTGGCCGCCAGCAGCAGCGCCACCGGCAGCAACGCCACCGCGGACCAGATCAGGACCGTCCGCACCCGCCGGGCCACGACGCGCGGACGCGCAACGACCGCCTCCATGGACACACCGTAGCCAGCGGCCGGCCGCCCGGTCATCGGCCGGTGGGCGTACGCCCGGGGGCGGGGTGTCACCGGCCGGGTGTGGTCCCCGGCACGACGACCCGGCGGCCGGGACACGGGAGCGTCGAAGCCATGATCGAGCTCAGGGACCTCACGAAACGGTACGGCGGGACGACCGCCGTCGATCGACTGACCCTCACCGTCCGGCCCGGCCACGTCACCGGGTTCCTCGGCCCGAACGGCGCCGGCAAGTCCACCACGCTCCGACTCGTCCTCGGCCTGCACCGGCCGACCGGCGGCACCGCCCTGGTGGACGGGCAGCCGTTCGCCGGCCGGCCACGAGGGCTGCGGTACGCGGGCGCGCTGCTGGACGCCGGCGACGTGCACGGCGGGCGCAGCGCACGGGCGCACCTGGCGGCGCTGGCCCGCAGCAACGGGCTCCCCCGCGCCCGGGTGGGCGAGGTGCTGGACCAGGTCGGCCTGTCCGAGGTGGCCGGACGCCGGATCGGCGGCTTCTCCCTCGGCATGCGGCAGCGCCTCGGCATCGCCGCCGCGCTGCTCGGCGACCCGCCGGTGCTGATGTTCGACGAGCCCTTCAACGGCCTCGACCCGGAGGGGGTGCGCTGGGTGCGCGGGCTGTTCCGGCGGCTCGCCGCCGAGGGGCGGACCGTGCTGGTCTCCAGCCACCTGATGGGCGAGATGGAGCAGACCGCCGACCACCTGGTGGTCATCGGACGGGGCGAGTTGCTCGTCGACGAGAGCCTCGCCGCGTTCGCCGCCCGCACCGCGCACGACCGGGTCGTCGTCCGTACGCCCGATCCGGCCGCGCTCGGCGCCGCGCTCGCGGCGGCCGGCGGGGTCGTCACGCGCAACGACGACGGCCTGACGGTCACCGGCCTGCCCGCCGGGCGGGTCGGTGAGCTGGCCTTCCGGGCCGGTGTCGTGGTGTACGGGCTGCACGCCGACGCCGCCTCGCTGGAGGAGGCGTTCATGGCGCTCACCGCCGACCGACTCGACTACGCCGCCGGAGGCCGATGATGCGCGCCCGTTTCCGTGACCTGCTCGCCGCCGAGTGGATCAAGCTGTGGTCGCTGCGCTCCACGTACGGGGCGCTGGCGCTGATCGCGGTCTCCGCGGTCCTGTTCAGCGCCCGGGCCGCGCTCGGCGACCACCACAACTGGCCGGACTACCCGGCCGAGCGGCGGGCCTCCTTCGACCCGATCCACGACGCCTTCCCCGAGGAGGGTTGGCTTTTCGTCATGCTCGCGGCCGGCGCGGTCGGCGCGGTCATGATCGCCGGCGAGTACGCCAGCGGACAGATCCGCAGCACGTTCCTCGCCGTACCCGACCGTCGGGCCGTGGTCACCGCCAAGGTCACGGTGCTGGCCGCCGTCATGCTGGCGGTCGGCGCGGTGGCCGCCTCCGCCTCCTTCTGGGTGTCCCAGACGATCCTCGCCGACCGGGACGCGGGTGCCTCGATCGGCGACCCGGGGGCGTTGCGCGCCGTCGTCGCCTCGACGCTGCTGCTGCCGGTCTGCGCGCTCATCGGGTTCGGCGTCGGCGCCCTGGTGCGGCACACCGCGCCGGCGGTCGTGGTCACCACCACGCTGCTGCTGCTCGCCCCGCTGGCCTTCGACATCGACAGGCGGTGGTCCGCGGCGATCCACAACGCGCTGCCGGTGCCGGCCTGGGAACGCCTGGTCGGCAACCCGTACGTGCTGCCGAACCTGCACGTGGCGACCGTGCCCGGGTCCTGGGCGGTGTACGCCGTCTGGCCGGTGGCCGCCGCGCTGCTCGCCGTGGTCGTCGTGCACCGCCGCGAACCCTGACCCGTCGTGGGCGCGCCCGCTCCGGGCGCGCCCACGAGCCGGTTCAGACGACGACCGAGACCATCCGGCCCTTCACCACGATCACCTTGCGCGGCTCCTTGCCGGCCAGGGCGCCGGCGACCGCCTCCAGCGCGGTGGCGCGGACGGTCTCCTCGCTCGCGTCGGCCGGCACCTCGACCCGGCCCCGGACCTTGCCGTTGACCTGCACCGGGTAGGTGACCGACTCGGCCACCAGCAGGGCCGGGTCGGCGACCGGGAAGTCCGCGTACGCCAGCGAGGTGTCGTGGCCCAGCTTGCGCCACAGCTCCTCGGCCAGGTGCGGGGCGAACGGGGCGACCATCAGCACCAGCGGCTCGGCCACCTCGCGCGGGGTCTCCGCCAGCCGGGTCAGGCCGTTGGTCAGCTCGATCAGCTTGGCGATGGCCGTGTTGAACCGGATGCCGTCCATGTCGGCGCGGACCCCGTCGACCACCTTGTGCAGCAGCCGCCGGGTCGCCTCGTCGGCCGGCTCGTCGGTGACCCGCAGCGCACCGGTCTGCTCGTCGACGACGGTGCGCCAGACCCGCTGCAGGAACCGGTACGAGCCGACCACCGCCCGGGTCTCCCACGGGCGGGACACCTCCAGCGGGCCCATCGACATCTCGTAGACCCGGAACGTGTCCGCGCCGTACGCCGCGCACATGTCGTCCGGGGTGACCACGTTCTTCAGCGACTTGCCCATCTTGCCGTACTCGCGCCGGACCTCGGTCTCGCCGTGGAACCAGCGGCCGTCGACCTCGACGACCTCCTCGGCGGGCACGTAGGCGCCGCGCGGGTCGGTGAACGCGTACGCCTGGATCATGCCCTGGTTGAACAGGCGGCGGAACGGCTCGAACGACGACACGTGGCCCAGGTCGAACAGCACCTTGTGCCAGAAGCGCGCGTACAGCAGGTGCAGCACGGCGTGCTCGGCGCCGCCGACGTACAGGTCCGTGCCACCGCAGTCGCCGTCACGGCGAGGCCCCATCCAGTACGCCTCGTTCTCCGGTTCGGCGAACCGCTGCGAGTCGGTCGGGTCCAGGTAGCGCAGCTCGTACCAGCAGGAGCCGGCCCACTGCGGCATCACGTTGGTCTCCCGGGTGTAGCGCTTCGGCCCGTCGCCCAGGTCCAGCTCGACCTCCACCCAGTCGCGCCGCCGCGACAGCGGGGTCTCCGGGTTGCTGGCCGCGTCGTCGGCGTCGAACGTCTTCGGCGAGAAGTCGTCGACCTCGGGCAGCTCGACCGGCAGCATCGACTCGGGCAGCGCGATCGGCGCCCCGGTCTCGTCGTACACGATCGGGAACGGCTCGCCCCAGTAGCGCTGCCGGGAGAACAGCCAGTCGCGCAGCCGCCAGGTGACCGCGCCGGCGCCGTGCCCGTTGGCCTCCAGCCACTCGATGATCCGCGCCTTGGCGTCGGCCACGCCCAGGCCGTCCAGGTCGATGCCGCGCTCCGGCGCCGCGCTGTTGACCGCCGGGCCGTCACCGGTGTACGCCTTGCCGGCGAAGCCCTCCGGCGGCTGCACGGTGCGCACGATCGGCAGGTCGAAGACCTCGGCGAAGTCCCAGTCCCGCTCGTCCTGGGCCGGCACCGCCATGATCGCGCCGGTGCCGTAGCCGGCCAGCACGTAGTCGGCGATGAAGATCGGGACCTGCCCGCCGGTCACCGGGTTCGTCGCGTACGCGCCGACGAAGACGCCCGTCTTCTCCTTGCTGTCCGCCTGCCGCTCGACGTCCGTCTTGGCCGCGGCGGCCTTCCGGTACGCCTCGACGGCCTCGCGCGGGCTGCCGTGCCCACCGGTCCAGGCGTCCTTCGTCCCCTCCGGCCAGGCGGCCGGCGTCAGCACGTCGACCAGCTCGTGCTCGGGCGCCAGCACCATGTAGGTGGCGCCGAAGATCGTGTCCGGCCGGGTCGTGAACACCCGCACCGGGGCGGCGTCGGTCGGGAAGTCGATGTGCGCGCCGGTCGACCGGCCGATCCAGTTGCGCTGCTGCAGCTTGATCGGCTCCGGCCAGTCCAGCGTGTCCAGGTCCTCCAGCAGCCGGTCCCCGTACGCGGTGATCCGCATCATCCACTGCTTCAGGTTCCGCTTGAAGACCGGGAAGTTGCCCCGCTCGGAGCGGCCGTCGGCGGTGACCTCCTCGTTGGCCAGCACGGTGCCCAGCCCCGGGCACCAGTTCACCGGCGCCTGCGAGACGTACGCCAGCCGGTGGTCGTCGACGACGCGCCGCCGCTCCCCCACGGACAGCTCGGCCCACGGACGCCCGTCCGGGGTGGCGCGGGTGCCGCCCTCGAACTCGGCGATCAGCTCGGCGATCGGCCGGGCCTTCTTCGCGTCCGCGTCGTACCAGGAGTTGAAGACCTGCAGGAAGATCCACTGCGTCCAGCGGTAGAACTCGGTGTCGATGGTCGCGACCGAGCGCCGCTCGTCGTGGCCCAGGCCCAGCCGGCGCAGCTGCGCCTTGTACCGCTCGATGTTCGCCTCGGTGGTGGTCCGGGGGTGGGTGCCGGTCTGCACCGCGTACTGCTCGGCGGGCAGGCCGAACGCGTCGAAGCCCATCGCGTGCAGCACGTTGTGCCCGGTCATCCGCTGGTAGCGGGCGTAGCAGTCGGTGCCGATGTAGCCCAGCGGGTGCCCCACGTGCAGGCCGGCGCCCGACGGGTAGGGGAACATGTCCAGCACGTACAGCTTCTCGGCGCCCGCGCGGGGGTGGGCCGGGTCGGCCAGCGGGCCCGCCGGGTTCGGCGCGTGGAAGGTGCCCTCCCGCGCCCAGGTGTCCTGCCAGCGGGTCTCGATCTCGTCGGCCAGGGCGGCGGTGTACCGGAACGGGGGGATGTCGGTGGCCGGTGCGGCTGCCTCACTCATGGCGTCTCCTCGGCGCGGGTCAGGTCAGGTCGGATGTGGGCGCTGGGCTGCGGGCACAAAAAAGCCCCTCGCGCAGGAGGGGCGGCCGTGCTGTCGCGCGTCAGCGCATCAGCACGGCTCGGTAAGAAGCAGGAAGACTCCGGCCATGTCCGGCAGTGTACCCCCGTCCCCCGTCCGGCGAATATTCAGGGCGTAACCGACCGACCACCTGCGGGGGTCGGCGATAACGACAAACATGGTTAGCCTGAGAGACCAGTGAGATTTCTGCGGCAGACGAGGCTCGGCGTCGCGAACCCAACGGCGGGTCCAGGTGCTCTATACAGAGCTGCCGTCCAGGCGACGAGGAGGAGGCCCGTGACACAACAGACCTGGGACGAGGTGGGCGGTCTGCTGCCGCACGACGAGTTCCGTGCCGCCAGCGAGGCCATCGTGTCCAACATCGAGCAGGTCATCGAGGGCAAGACGGCCACCGTCCGGCTCGCCCTGGCGGTGCTGCTCGCCGAGGGCCACCTGCTCATCGAGGACGTGCCCGGCGTCGGCAAGACCAAGCTCGCCAAGGCGATGGCGCGGTCCATCGACTGCTCGGTCCGTCGGATCCAGTTCACCCCCGACCTGCTGCCCAGCGACGTCACCGGCGTCAGCGTCTACAACCAGGAGACGCACGACTTCGAGTTCCGCCCGGGCGCGGTGTTCGCCAACCTGGTGGTCGGCGACGAGATCAACCGGGCCTCGCCGAAGACCCAGTCGGCCCTGCTCGAGTGCATGGAGGAGCGGCAGGTCACGGTCGACGGGGTGACCTACCAGCTGCAGACGCCGTTCATGGTGATCGCGACGCAGAACCCGATCGAGATGGAGGGGACCTACCCGCTGCCGGAGGCGCAGCGGGACCGGTTCACCGCCCGGATCGCCATGGGCTACCCGGACCCACGCGCCGAGCTGGCCATGCTCGACGGGCACGCCGCCGTCGACCCGCTGCCGGGGCTGCGGCCGGTCTCCGACGCGGCCACGGTCCGCCGGCTGATCGGCCACGTCCGGCAGGTGCACGTCGCCGACGCCGTCAAGCAGTACGCGATCGACCTGGTCACCGCCACCCGCGAGGCGCCCGACCTGCGGCTCGGCGCGTCCCCGCGGGCCACGCTCCAGCTGCTGCGCACCGCCCGCGCCGTGGCCGCCCTGGAGGGCCGCGACTACGTCCTGCCGGACGACCTCCAGGTGCTCGCGGTGCCGGTGCTGGCGCACCGGATCATCCCGACCGCGGACGCGCAGCTGGCCCGGCGTACCACCGACGCGATCGTCGCCGAGCTGGTGCACCGCCTGCCGCTCCCGCACGACCGGCAGCGGTCGCCGTACGACACCCGGCCGCCCGGCGGCGGCGGCAACAACGGCCGCGGGCCGTACGAGCCGCGGAGGCCGTGACGTGCGCGACGGGCTGCGTGGGCTGACCACCCGCGGCCGCTCCTTCCTGGCGGCCGCGGTCGCCGCCGCGATCTCCGCGGGCATCCTCGGCGAGAAGGACCTGCTCCGGGTGGCCGTGCTGCTCGCCGTCCTGCCGCTGCTCGCGGCGGCCTACGTCGGGCGCAGCCGCTACAAGCTGGCCTGCAACCGGTCGCTGGAGCCGCACCGGGTGCCGGTCGGGGCCAGCTCCCGGGTGGTGCTGCGGTTGCAGAACCTGTCCCGGCTGCCCACCGGCACGCTGCTGCTGGAGGACCGGCTGCCGTACGCGTTGGGCAGCCGGCCCCGGGTGGTGCTGGAGCGGCTCGGTGCGCACCAGGCCAGTTCCGTGGCGTACACGGTCCGCGCGGACGTGCGCGGCCGGTACGAGGTGGGTCCGCTGGTGATCCGGCTGACCGACCCGTTCGGTCTGTGTGAGCTGACCCGGTCCTTCCCCAGCACCGACCACCTCACGGTGATCCCGCAGGTCACCCCGCTGCCCTCGGTCCGGCTGCCCGGCGAGTACGCCGGCAGCGGCGACAGCCGGGCCCGCTCGGTGGCGGTGCACGGCGAGGACGACGCCGCCACCCGCGAGTACCGGAGGGGCGACGACCTGCGCCGGGTGCACTGGAAGTCGACCGCCCGCACCGGCGAGCTGATGGTGCGCCGCGAGGAGCAACCCTGGGAGAGCCGGGCCACCGTGGTGCTGGACACCCGGGCCGCCGGTCACCGGGGCGAGGGCCCGACGGCCAGCTTCGAGTGGGCGGTCTCGGCCGCCGCCAGCGTCGCGGTGCACCTGCGGCAGGCCGGCTACAAGCTGCGCCTGGTCACCGGCAACGGCGTCGACGTCGGGGCCACCGAGGCCGGCGGCGAGGGCCTGCTCCTCGACCACCTCGCCGAGGTGCACCTGGACCGGCGGGGCGAGATCACCACGCTGGTGCAGCAGGTCCGCCAGCGGGCCGACGGGGGTCTGATCATCGCCCTGCTCGGCACGGTCGGCACCGCCGAGGCGGAGCTGCTGGCGGGGCTGCGTGGCAACGGCGCCACCTGTGTGGCGTTCCTGCTCGACAGCAACACCTGGCTGAACCTGCCGTCGAAGGCGCGCGCCGAGGCGGAACGGGCGCACGGCAGCGCCGCGCTCGCCCTGCTGCAGAGCGGCTGGCGGGTGATCGGCGTGGAGCACGGCAACCGGCTGCCGGTGCTGTGGCCGCAGGCCGGTCGTGGCTCCCAGGGCTTCGCCCTGCGGGCGGCGCTGGCCGAGACGGTCGCCGGAGGCATGCGATAACCGGAAGGGTGGTCCTGTGACCCCGCACCGCAACATCGGCTTCGTCGCCGCGGCGGCGACCCTGCTGGCGTCGGCGCCACTGTCGGCGATCTTCGAACGCTGGACCTGGTTGATCCAGGCCGCGATCGTGGTCGCCGTGGTGGCCGGCGCGGCGGCGCTGAGCCGGCTGGGCCGGGCTCCGCTGTGGGGCCAGCTGCTGGCCATGCTGGCCGGCCTGGCCCTGGGGCTGACCTGGGTCTTCCCGGGCGGCACCGAGGCGTTGGCGTTCGTGCCGACCCCGGCCACGTTCGCCCACTTCGGCGACCTGCTCCAGGCCTCGCTGCAGGACATGCGCACCTACGGCGTCAAGGTTCCCGACGTCGACTCGCTGCTCTTCCTCGCCGTGCTCGGCATCGGCGGGGTGGCCGTGGTGGTGGACCTGCTCGCGGTCGGGTTGCGCCGCCCGGCGCTGGCCGGGCTGCCGATGCTGGCCATCTACTCGGTGCCGGTCGCGGTCTACCTGGACAGCGTCCCCGCCACCCCGTTCGTGGTGGGCGCCTGCGGCTACCTGTGGCTGCTGGTCACCGACAACGTCGACCGGGTGCGCCGGTTCGGCCGCCGCTTCACCGGCGAGGGGCGCGACGTCGACGTGTGGGAGTCGTCGCCGCTGGCGGCGGCCGGCCGACGGCTCGCGGTGGTCGGTGTGGCCGTGGCGGTCGCGCTGCCCCTGGCCGTGCCCGGGATGACCGGCGGGCTGATGAACAACGTCGGCGCCGGCCCGGGCGACGGCACCGGGCGGCCCGGCCAGGGCGGCAGTCCCGGCCGGATCGACCTGTTCGCCGCGCTCAGCGGCCAGCTCAACCAGAGTGAGGAGGTCGAGCTGGTCAAGGTCCGCACCAACGAGCCGAACCCGTTCTACCTGCGGCTCGGCGTCGTCGACGAGCTGCGACCGAGCGGCTTCCAGGCCCGGGTGCCGTCGGGCGGGCCGGTCACCCGCGCCCTGCCCGACCCGGCCGAGGGTGTCTCCCGCGGGGTCGAGCAGCGGCGCTACCGGGCCGAGGTCGAGGTGACGAAGAACCTGAACATGCCGCTGATCCCGGTCTACGCCGAGCCGACCGACACCGACGACCTCAGCAGCAACTGGCTCTACGACGGGGACCAGCAGATCGTCTTCTCCAACCGGGAGAACGCCCGCGGCAAGCGCTACTCCTTCGAGTACGTCAGGTCGACGTTCAGCCCGGCGGCGCTGCGCGCGGCGCCGACGCCGCCGGCGGAGAGCGCGGTCATGCGGCGGCAGACCTCCCGGCCGACGGTCGCCGCCGTCGAGGATCTGGTCCGGCGGTTGGTCAAGGGCCAGCAGAACGACTACGACAAGGTCCGCGCGATCTACGACTACTTCTCGGTGGAGAACGGCTTCTCCTACTCCCTGTCCACCCGCGACGGCAGCAGCGGGGAGGACATCACCAACTTCCTGGCCACCAAGGTCGGCTACTGCCAGCAGTACGCCGCGGCCATGGCCTGGCTGGTCCGGTCGGCCGGCATACCGGCCCGGGTCGCGATCGGTTTCACCAACGGCGGTCGGGTCGACGGCGACACCTCCGTGCTGACCAACCGCAACCTGCACGCCTGGACCGAGGTCTACTTCGGCGGCGGGATCGGCTGGGTGCCGTTCGACGCCACGCCCGCGGCCGCCATCTCCGGCTCGTTCCGCTCGTCCTGGGCGCCGGACATCGACGCCCCGGAGGAGATCTCCCCCTCGGCGGGCGCCACCGCCGCGCCGGGTGCCGCCGACCCGTCGGCCGGGGCGCAGCAGCCGAACCGCGAGGAGCGGGACATCGACCAGGGCCTGGCGCTCGGCGACGGTGGGCCGGCCCAGAAGGACGCGGTCTGGCCGTGGTGGCTGGCCGGGGCGCTCGCCCTGCTGGCCCTGCT
>NZ_CADEAU010000144.1 GCF_902825405.1 Micromonospora maritima
ACCGACGAGCCGCGCGGCCGGCGCCGGCGCCGGTCCGCCGACGACGAGGCGCCCCCGGCGCCGGCCGACCTGACCGTGGAACCGACGGTCCCGTTCGCCGGCCCCGAACGCTCCCGCTGACCGGTACGGCCGCCCGCGCCGGCCACCGTCCGGCCGCCCCGTATTCGCGGCCGATTCGCCGGAAAGCCGTGGTTGCCGCCCGGTGCGCGAGATACGGTTGCTGCCCGCCGTCCGATGGTCGCGGCACCGAGGACCTGGCGGCCGGCGTGACGGCGGCGGGCGAAGGAGGAACCATGACCCGCCCGGGCCTGCCCAAGCTGATCGCCACCGACCTCGACGGCACGCTCGTCCGCAGCGACGACACCGTCTCCGCGTACACCCACGGGGTGCTGGACCGGGTGCGCGCCGCCGGGATCCCGGTGGTCGGTGCGACCGGACGCGGACCGCGTCTGACCGAACTCACCCGTAACGACATCCGCGCCGCCGACTTCCTGGTGATGGCCGGCGGTGGCCGGGTGGTCGACCAGAGCGACCCGGCCGGGCCGCTGGTGCTGCGCGACGAGCGCCTGCGCGGTGAGGTGCTGGCCCAGCTCCTGACCGACCTGGAGGCCGCCGTCGGGCCGCTGACCGTGATGGTCGAGGCGTCCGACGAGCACGACGCACCGCTCTGGGGCGACTACCACCCGAGCTGGCCCTACCCGGACCGGTTCGAGGCGCGCAGCCGCGCCGAGTGCCTCTCCTGCGACGTGATCAAGGCGTTCGCCCGGACCGCCGACCACCACGTCGACGACCTGCTCGCGGCGGCCCGCCGGATCGTCCCGCCGGAGGTGGCCACGCTCACCCAGGCCGGGCTGGGCTTCGTCGAGATCTGCCCGCCCGGCGTGGACAAGGCCACCGGGCTCAGCGTGATCGCCGAGCAGCTCGGGGTGGACCCCGCCGACGTGCTGGTCTTCGGCGACCAACCCAACGACCTGCCGATGTTCGGCTGGGCCGGCTGGGCCCGGGTGGCGGTGGCGAACGCCCACCCCGAGGTGCGCGCCGCGGCCGACGAGATCACCCTGCGCAACGACGACGACGGCGTCGCGGTCTACCTGGACCGACTACTGTCCCGGTGATGGAAGATCCACCCCGACTCGTCGCGACCGACATCGACGGCACGCTGCTGCGCGACGATCGGACGCTCAGTCCCCGTACCGCCGCGGTGCTGGCCCGGATCGTCGCCGCGGGCACGCCTGTCGTGCTGGTCACCGGACGTCCGATCCGCTGGCTCCAACTCGTCTACGACCAGCTCGACGAACCGCTGCCGGCGATCTGCGCCAACGGCGCGGTGGTGTACGACCCGGTCGCGGACGAGGTGCTGCGCGCCGACCCGCTCGCCCCGGAGCTGCTGGCCGAGGTGGCCCGGCGGCTCCGGGCCGAGGTGCCCGGGGTGAGCTTCGCGGTGGAGATCGTGGACAGCCGGCAGATGCGGCACGAGGCGCACTACCCGCTGCGCTGGGACGCCGACGCGGAGGCGATCCGGGCGGTCGAGTCGCCCGAGGAACTGCTCGCCGCGCCCGCGGTGAAGCTGCTGGTCCGCGCCGGTGAGCAGGACCCGGACCTGTTCGTCCGGGTGGTGGCCGGCGCGCTGGAAGGGCTGGCCGAGGCGACCCACTCGTCCTACAGCGGGCTGATCGAGATCTCCGCCGCCGGCGTGACCAAGGCGGCCGGCCTGGCCTGGTACGCGGCCCGGCTCGGCATCGACGAGCGGGACGTGCTGGCCTTCGGCGACATGCCCAACGACGTGCCCATGCTGACCTGGGCCGGCCGGGCGGTGGCCGTGGGCAACGCCCACCCGGCCGTGCTGGAGATCGCGGACGAGGTGACCGGGGCGAACACCGTCGACGGCGTCGCCGCGTACCTGGAGAAGGTCTTCGGGGTGGACTGACCGGCCGGGGCGCGCGACGCGCCCCGGCCGACAGGTCACAGGTACTGGCCGGGCGCGTGGCCCTCGTTCGGCCCGGGCATCCCCGGCATGCCCGGGATCATCCCGCCCGGGCCGCTGGGCAGCGCCTGCCGGCCCGAACGCATCTGCTCCAGCTGCACCCGGGCCGCCATCTGCTGGGCCACCAGCGCGGCCTGGATGCCGTGGAACAGCCCCTCCAGCCAACCCACCAGCTGCGCGTGGGCGATCCGCAGCTCGCTCTCGCTGGGCGCCTGCTGCTCGGTGAACGGCAGCGAGATCCGCTCCAGCTCCTCGCGCAGCTCGGGGGCCAGGCCCTCCTTCAGCTCGACGATCGAGCGTTCGTGGATCTCGCGCATGCGGTGCCGGCTGGCGTCGTCCAGCGGGGCGGACTTCACCTCCTCAAGCAGCTGCTTGATCATGCTGCCGATCCGCATCACCTTGGCCGGCTGCTCGACCAGACGGGTCGGGTCCTCGCCCTTGCCCTCGTCGGTCTGCACCGTGCCGACCGGGCGGCCGTCCGGCCCGACCACCACCACGGTGCCGGGGATGCCATCGTTGCCCTGTTCGTCGTCGTGTCCGGCGGAGTGCGCTTCGGTCATGGCACCCATCTTTACCCACCCCGACCACGCGCAAGCGCCCGGACCGGGGGCAGGCTACCGTCGCCGCATGTCCAGCGACCCGCGCGACGTGCTGACCCGGCCGGCTCCGCCGCCGGACGCGACGGTCGCCTACGGCGACCACCCGGAGCAGTGCGCCGACCTGCGCCGACCGGCCGGCGACGGGCCCGCCCGTCCGCTCGTGGTGGTGGTGCACGGCGGCTTCTGGCGGGCCGGGTACGACCGCGCCCACACCGGCCCGATGGCGGCGGCGCTGGCCGCGCTCGGCCATCCGGTGGCCCAGATCGAATACCGCCGGACCGGTCAGCCGGGTGGCGGTTGGCCGCACACGCTCACCGACGTGCGGACCGGGGTCGCCGCGCTGCCGGCGCTGGCCGCCGCCGCGCTGCCCGGCCGGGTGGCGCCCGTCCCGCCGATCCTGGTCGGTCACTCGGCCGGCGGGCACCTGGCGCTGTACGTGGCCGGGAGCGCCCCGGAGACGGTCGGCGGCGTGCTCGCGCTGGCGCCGGTCGCGGACCTCGCCGAGGCGTACCGGCTGGATCTGGACGGTGGGGCGGTGGCCGCGCTGCTGGGCGGCGGCCCGGCCGACGTGCCGGCCCGGTACGCGGAGGCGGATCCATCGGCGTTGGTGCCGGTCCGGACACGCACCGTAGTCATGCATGGCCTGCTCGACCGTCAGGTCCCGGTGGCGATCAGCCGCGCCTGGGTGGCCGCGAACCGGGCCGCCGGAGGCGACGCCGACCTGGTTGAGCTGCCAGAATGCGAACATTTCGGGTTGATCGCGCCGGGCTCCGTCGCCTGGCCGCAGGTGGTGGCGGCGTTGCGGTCCCTTCACAATGATCATCCGGGCATTGACGCAGCGTTGCCGACCAGGTAGAACGCCGGAGGGGTGCGCATCATGGCCACCCCGTCGGGAAGGAATTTCGGTGGCACAGATGAACCGCAGGCGGGCGCTGCAACTGCTGGCCGCGCTGGGCACCACCGGACTCGCGGCGGGCTGCGGTTCCGGTGACGACTCCACGGAGCAGGCCCCGGCCGGCAGCCCGATCAAGATCGGGCTGATCGCGCCCGGCGGCGGCCCCAACAAGGTCATCGGCGAAGAGATCACCAACGGCTTCCAGCTCTTCCTCAGCCTGCACTCCCAGCAGCTCGGCGGCCACCCGGTCACGCTGGTGCCGGCCGAGGAGGGCAACAGCGCCGCAACCGGCAAGGCCGCCGTCGACCGGCTGCTCAAGGAGGGCGTGCTCGCGCTCACCGGCGTGGTCGACCCGGTCGTCATGACCGGCATCAAGGACACCGTCGAGCAGGCCCGGGTGCCCCTCATCGGCTCCAACGCCTCCCCGGCCACGCTCCAGGGCGTCGTCTACATCTGGCGCACCTCCTACGTGCTCGACGAGCCGGGCGTGGCGCTCGGGCAGTACCTGCGGCAGAACCTGGACGCGTCGAGCCGGATCGCGATCTTCGGCACCCGGGGCCCCGGCAGCCTGGACGTCGTCGCCGGCCTGCGACGGGGCTACGAGCAGGGCCGCCGTCTCACCGAGGACCCGATCTACACCCCCGACTACGCCACCCCGACCAAGCGGCTCTACGCCGACCCGATCCGCAAGGCGCTGGCGCGCAAGCCGGACGCGGTGTTCTGCCACTACTCGGGCCCGCACGCGGTGCAGTTCATCAAGCAGCTCTACGACGAGGGCTACCGCGGCCCGGTCTACGCGCCCGGCTTCCTCACCGAGGGCAGCGTGCTCGACCAGCTCGACGACGGCGAGAAGGGCCGCGACCGGCAGCTGATCGGCAGGTACGGCATCGAGACCGCGCTGAACTACTCGGCCGACCTGAACAACACGGCGAACCGGGTGTTCGCCTCCGCGTACCGCAAGACGTTCAACGCCTCCCCGACCACCTACGCGATGGCCTCGTACGACGCCGCGCTGGTGCTCGACAAGGCGATCCGGCTGGTCGGGAAGGACCCCTCCCCGCAGCAGGTCAACCTGGCGCTCGGCAAGATCGGTCAGATCGACAGCCCGCGCGGCTCCTGGCAGTTCAACCAGCCGCGTACGCCGCAGCAGAAGTGGTACCTGCGCAAGGTGCAGCTCGACGGTCGGATGCTCTCCAACGTGGTGATCAACGAGCTGGCCACGCTCGGCTGACACGCGAAAGGGCGGCCTCCCTCGGGGAGGCCGCCCTTTCGCGTGCGGAGGTCAGTGCCGCAGCTCGGCGATGCAGCACTTCACGCTGCCGCCACCCTTCTTCAGCTCGGCCAGCTCCACTCCGACCGGGTGGTAACCGGCCGCCTTCAGCTTGCCGGCCAGCCGGGTCGCCTCGTTGTTCAGCACCACGTTCAGCCCATCGCTGACCAGGTTCAGGCCGAACGACAGGGCGTCCTCGTCGTCCGCGACGACCGCGTCCGGGAACAGCTGGGTCAGCACCCGCTGACTGGCCGCCGAGAAGGCGCCCGGGTAGTAGACGACGTTCTCGTCGTCGATCGAGGCGAGCGCCACGTCCAAGTGGTAGAAGCGCGGGTCGACCAGGCGCAGGGAGACCACCGGCCGGCCGAGCGCCTCCTGCGCCTCGGCGTGCGCGGCCAACTCGGTCCGGAAGCCGTGCCCGGCGAGGACCAGCCCGCCGTGCGCCTCCGGCAGGTACGCGAAGTCACCCTCGCCCTCGTTGGTCTCGCTCGGGGCGATGAACCGCCAGCCCTGCTCCTCGTAGAACGCCCGGTGCGCGGCGGCCTCGGCAGCGCGCTGCTCATGCTTGAACTGGGCGCCGTAGACCGTCCCGTCGACCACGAACGCCCCGTTCGCCGCGAAGACCATGTCCGGCAGACCGGCCTCCGGCGTCAGCAGGTGCACCTCGTGACCGAGCCCGACGAGCGTCTCGCGCAGCCGGTCCCACTGCTTGACCGCCAGGTCGGCGTCGACCGCCGTGGTCACGTCCATCCACGGGTTGATCGCGTACTCGACCGCGAAGTGCTCGGGCGAGCACATGAGATATGTCCGCTTTCGCGGGACTCGCTGCTGGTTCACGGTCACCAAGAGTAGGTACGGTAGAACTTTGGTAACAGCCACAACCATTGCTTCCCAGAGGCGGAACGTTGCAGATAGACGCGGTCGACCAGCGAATCATTGCGTTGCTCGTGGCGGACGCCCGCGCCTCGTACGCGGACATCGGCACGCGGGTGTCACTCTCCGCCCCCGCGGTCAAGCGACGGGTCGACCGGCTCCGCGCGGCCGGGGTCATCCGGGGATTCACCGCCGTCGTCGACCCGGCCGCCGTCGGATGGACCACCGAGGCGTTCGTCGAGCTGTTCTGTGCCGGCCGGACCACCCCGGCCCAGATCGGCGCCGCCGCCCGCCGGCACCCCGAGGTGGTCGGGGCCTACACCGTCTCCGGCGAGGCGGACGCGCTGGTGCACCTGCGCGCCGCCGACATCTCCCATCTGGAGGAGGCGCTCGAACGGCTGCGGGCCGAGTCGTTCGTCACCTCGTCCCGCAGCACCATCGTGCTCTCCCGGCTGGTCGAGTCCCCCGGCGTCGGACCGTCCACGACTTGACCTCAACCCCGCTTCACGTCGTCCCCTGTGTCACGGGGCGGGCTGCGGACAGCGGCGGGCGAGGGATGCGGAGGTGGCGGATGCGCGCGGTGTGGCTGCGGGAGTTCGGCGGGCCGGAGGTGCTGGTGCCGGGGCCTGCCCCCGACCCGGCGCCCGGGCCGGGCCAGGTGCTCGTCGAGGTGGCGCACGCCAACATCACCTTCGTCGAGACGATGTTCCGGGCCACCGGGTTCGGCCCGTTCGCCGGTGACCTGCCGATGATCCCCGGCAACGGCGTCGGCGGCACGATCGCCGACGTGGGGCCGGGCGTCGACCGGGCGCTGATCGGCCGGACCGTGGTCACCGGCACCGGGGGCTCCGGCGGATACGCCGAGCGGGTGGTCGTCGACCGGGACGCGCCGCTCCCCGTACCCCCGGGGTTGGCGCTGGACGCGGCGGTGGCGGTCCTCGCCGACGGTCGGACCGCCCTCATGCTGGCCCGCGCGGCCGAGCTGCGCCGCGGCGACCGGGTCCTGGTCGAGGCGGCGGCGGGCGGCGTGGGCACCCTGCTGGTCCAGGTGGCCCGGCGAGCCGGTGCCACGGTGGTGGCCGCCGCCGGCGGCCCCGCCAAGGTCACCCTGCTGCGGGCCGCCCAGGTCGACGTGGCGGTCGACTACCGGGAGCCGGGCTGGACCGACCGGGTCCGGGACGCGGTCGGCGCCGTCGACGTGGTCTTCGACGGCGTGGGCGGCGCGCTCGCCCGGGAGGCGTTCGACCTGCTCGACCCCGGCGGCCGGATGGTGAGCTTCGGGCTGGCCGGCGGCACGTGGGCGGACATCCCGCAGGACGTCGCGGCCGCCCGTGGGGTGACGCTGCGGCAGCCTCGGGCCCGGCCGGACGAGCTGCGCGCCCTCACCGGGGCGGCGCTCGCCGAGGCCGCCGCCGGACGGCTCCGACCGCTGATCGGGCAGCGCTTCCCGCTGGACCGGGCCGCCGAGGCGCACGCCGCCGTCGAAGCCCGGTCCACCGTCGGCAAGACCCTGCTCGACGTGCGCTGAACCACCCTGCTCGACGTGCGCTGAACCACCCTGCTCGACGTGCGCTGAACCGGACGGCTCAGAGGTACATGCCGGTGCGGTGCTCCTGAGGCCGGGACGGCTTGTCGCCCTCGCCGAAGAAACGCTTGCCGCCGAACTCGCCGTGCAGCCGGTCGTCCAGCTCGTCGGCCAGCCCGGTCATCACCTGCACCGCCAGCATCAGGTGGGTGGCCTGGAAGTTGCGGCCGAAGACCGGGATCGACGCCCAGACCGTGTCGTCGGCGCAGTAGAGCCGGCCGATCGGCATCCGGTTGGTCAGCTCGGAGAGCTTCACGTAGAGCCGCTCGGTCGGCTCCACCTCGGTCAGCACCGGGGAGAAGACGTCGACAAGCGGCGGATTGTCACGCACCCGCACGAAGACCATCGCCGAACCGGCCCGGATGTTGATGTCCCCGTCGGAGTCGACCTGCACCTGGTCGGAGTTCGACTTCAGCATCGTCGACACGACGGTCCGGACCCGCTCCTCCAGGGCCAGCACGTCGTTCTCGCCGGCCTGGGCCGCCGCCGCGGCGGCCAGCGCCTCGTCCAGGTCCGCCTCCACGTCCCGGTCCGGGCCGAACTCGCTGCGGGCCGTGCCCAGCGGCTCCACCGGCAGCGGCTCGCCCTCGGCGTCGTGCACCAGGTAGACCAGGAAGGCGGGATGCGGGGCGCCGTAGACGTCGCGCAGCGTGCGGGACAGCACGGCGGACAGCCGGGTCGCCTCGTCGACGCCGCAGTCCAGGCCGAACTGCTCACCCGAGCCCGGCACCACACCCGGCGGCGACCAGCCCAGCGCGACCATGTCCGCCACCGCCGCGCGGTCCAGCCGGTAACCCTGCGGCAGGGTGGCGTTGCCGACCGCCCGGGCCGACAGGCGGCCCCCCTCGCCCGCGTCCGCGCTGACCGAGTAGACGGCGTCGCCGGTGCCGGAGGCGGTCGGGTCGAGCGTGACCTCCAGGTGCCCACCGGCGGGCAGCCCACGCAGCCGGTCGGCCAGCGCCCGGGCGAACTCCCGCCAGGCCTCGGTCACCTTGGCTCGGAGATCCGCCGTGGTCGGCTCGTCGAGCAGGATCGACTCGTGCTGCTCCGGCGTACCGCCGGAAGGCTTGTCGACCGGCGCCGAGGGGTGGTCTGCCGTCATGATCGCCTCCGTCCGTTCCCGCCACCCTACCCATGGGCGGTGGGCCTCGAACCACGCCCGACCACGGCTACTCCGCCGGTACGGTCCCGTCCAGTTCCACCGGCCAGGAAGCGGCGAGCGCGCTGAGCCGGGCGGCCGCCGCGGCCGGGTCCGCGCCGCGTCCCACGGCCACCCCCAGCAGGTACGCGGTGACCGGCGCCCCCGGCCGGAGCACCTGGTGTGCCACGTCCCGGGCCACGTCGAGCACGCCCGACACCGGCACCCCGGCCGGGTCCAGGTCCAGTTCGGCGCAGGCCGCGGTCACCCAGTCGTCCAACACCGTCATCTCGTCCACTCCTCGGCCCGGCGTACGTCCTCGTCAGTGTCGCAGTCGAACCACGGTGGCGGCCCCAAGCCGCCCCACGTCACCTCACGCAC
Source organism: Micromonospora maritima (assembly GCF_902825405.1). GTDB lineage: Bacteria > Actinomycetota > Actinomycetes > Mycobacteriales > Micromonosporaceae > Micromonospora > Micromonospora maritima. The sequence goes on from NZ_CADEAU010000144.1 coordinate 8,726, forward strand.
CGCGACACCGGCCACCAACCCGCGTACCGGCGCGCCGTCGACCGTGCCGCCCCGCTCCGCCGCCAGCCGGTCGAGGGCCACCCGCAACGCGGGCACCCGCCAGACGCCGCAGAGCTGCTGGCGACGCCCGTCACCGTCGACGTAACAGGCCAGCCCGGCCGGCGACCCGTCGAGCGCACGCCGCAACTCGTCCACCGCCGCGGTGGTGAGCAACGGCAGGTCGGCGGCGAGCAGGGCCACGGTGGCCGTACCAGGCCCCAGCAGGGCCAGCCCGGCCGCGACGGCGGCCACGGGCCCGCCGCCGGGCGGTTCCTCACGCGTCACCCGTACGCCCTCGGGCACCGGCCCGGCCGGGCCCACCACGATCCGCTGGTCCGCGCCGGCCACCGCGTCCAGCACGCGGTGCAGCATCGGTCGCCCCCCGACCGGGCGTGCGGGCTTGTCCACGCCCCGCATCCGCCGGGCCGCGCCGCCGGAGAGCAGCACCGCCGCGAAGCCCGTCACCGCCTCACCCTACCCACGGCCACCGCCGGCGGATCGGTCCCGCGCGGGCGGGTGCATGTGCGGGTGTCCGGACGCGCGTGGGTGCCGTGCGGGTGTCCGGACGCGCGTGGGTGCCGTGCGGGTGTCCGGACGCGCGTGGGTGCCGTGCGGGAGCACGTGGTGCGTGCGCAGGAGCGCGTGGTGCGTCCCGCAGGAGCGCATGGTGCGTGCGCAGGAGCGCGGGACGGGAGCGCATGAGCGCGGGCGGGAGCGCGGGGGTGCGGGCGGGAGCGCGGGGGTGCGGGAGTGACTGGAAGGCACCAGGGCGTGGGGCCGGCGCGGACTTGCGCGGGTGACCGACGGATGAACTGCCGGCGGGGGCGGACTTGATCAGCCCACTCCGGCGAAGTGGCGGTATCCGCTGGCATGATCGACTCCACTTCCCCGAGGTGGTGCCATCCATGACTCTCCGATACCCCCACCTCGCCGGACTGGTGTTGATCAAGCCGATGGCAGTTCCGATCCTCGCTGCATCGCGCTCCGCCTGACCGATCCAGGCTCGCCTCGGCGAATCTGACGAGTTGTCGTTCACTGCGAACCGTGAGTCGCCACGATCTACCCGGTCTCAGTGGCGCCGATCGTGTCGAGGTTCCTCATCGAGGGCGCGTGTCGTGCCCGGCTCGGGGCAGCCGCGCGGGCAGGCCTTCCACAGGCCGACCGTCGGAAGGCCCGCGTGGGCAGGTCGCGGGGCAGGCCCGCGTGGGCAGGTCGGGGGGCAGGCCCGCAGGTGCAGGTCGCAGTGCCGGTCGGGGGCAGGCCCGCAGGTGCAGGTCGCGGTGCCGGTCGGGGGCAGGCCCGCAGGTGCAGGTCGCGGGCAGGTCGTCTACGGGTCGACCGTCGGCGGGCCGCGACGGACGGACCGGGGACGCGAAGGCGCTCGTGGGATGGGACCGGCACGCGTGGACGGGCGCGCGAAGGTGCGGCTGGGACGACGCGCGGGGGAGGATGGCGACATGGGACGGGCGACAGACCGGCGGAGCGTGCTGCGGATCGACCTCGGGGCGGTGGCCGACGGCCGGGACCGGGTGCGCCGCCAGGACACCCTGTCCGTGGAGGAGCCGCTGGAGATCCGGGTCGGGCCGGGCGGTCCGGGGCGGCGTCGGCCGCTCGCGGTCACCATGCGTACCCCCGGGGACGACCTCGACCTGGCGATCGGCTTCCTGCTCACCGAAGGGCTGATCCGGTCGGCGGAGGACGTGCACACGGCGCAGCTCTGCGCCGGGGCGGAGACCCCGAACACCTACAACGTGGTCGACGTGGTGCTGGCCCCCGGCGTGCCGGAACCCGCCACCGACCCGGCGCGCAACTTCTACACGACCAGTTCCTGCGGTGTGTGCGGCAAGGCGAGCATCGAGTCGGTCCGTACCCGCTCCCGGTTCGCGGTGCGGGAGGACCCGCTCGCGGTCACCGCCGAGCTGCTGGCCGCGCTGCCGGACCGGCTACGCGCCGCCCAGCGCGCGTTCGACCGGACCGGCGGCCTGCACGCCGCGGGCCTCTTCACCGCCGACGGTGAGCCGGTGGTGCTGCGGGAGGACGTGGGCCGGCACAACGCCGTGGACAAGGTGGTCGGCTGGGCCGTACGGGAGAACCTGCTGCCGCTGGCCGGGCACGTGCTGCTGGTCTCCGGTCGGGCCAGCTTCGAGCTGACCCAGAAGGCGTGGATGGCCGGTGTGCCGCTGCTCGCGGCGGTCTCCGCGCCCAGCACGCTCGCCGTCGAACTCGCCGAGGAGGCCGGGATGACGCTCGTCGGCTTCCTGCGCGGGCCGACCATGAACGTCTACGCCGGGGCGCACCGCGTGGCCGGCTGAACGGCGCCGGCTCACGGGCGCGGACGACGACGGCGGCGACGCAGCACCGAGGAACCGGTGACGACCGGCCAGCCGTCCAGCTCGGACGGGGCCAGCCCGCGGCGGAGCGCGTCGTCGAGGATCACCGCGAGCGAATGGTCCGGATGGGCCGTGAGCACCCGTTCCAGGGCGACCGCCGCCAGCGCGCCGTGCCCGGCCCGCCAGGCGGCGAACGCGAGCAGGCTGCCCGGCGCCCCGATCAGGTCCGGCTCGGCCCGGCGCAGGACGTCGGTCCAGAGGCTGATGTCGGTGTCCCGGCCGTCGGTGCGGGACCAGGCGTGGTCGCGGACCGGGACGTGCGTGAGCAGCACGGTCAGCCAGGCCACCTCGTCGTCGTCCAGCCGCTCGCCGCGCCGCTGCCGTCGCAACGCGGCCCGCACCGCTGCCACACCGGCCGCGCGTACGGCCCGCGCCCCGGGGCCGACATCCACCACC
>NZ_CADEAU010000145.1 GCF_902825405.1 Micromonospora maritima
GGCCAGCGCCAGGCGGGGTCGACGCCGCCGCCGGCCCGGGCCGCCGTGGCCGGTGCCGTACCCGATCAGGACGTTGCCCGAGCCGGCCCGCTCCTCCTCGCGATAGGTGGCGTGCGGATCCGGGGCGTCCGCGCCGTCGAGCGGCTCGATGGTGATCAGCGGCTGGCCGACCGGGCGGACCTCGCCCGCCGCGCCGTGCAGGGCCACGACCCGGCCGGCGTACGGGCAGGGCACGTCGACGACGGCCTTGGCGGTCTCCACCTCGACCACGCTCTGGTCCACGGTGACCACGTCGCCGACGGCGACCCGCCACTCGACGATCTCCGCCTCGCTCAGCCCCTCCCCCAGGTCGGGCAGGAGGAAGTCGCGTGTACCGACAGCGGTGCGTTCGCTCATGCCGCCACCCACCGAGTGTCGGGCTGGTCGTCCCACTGGAGCCGGGCGACGGTGTCCAGCACCCGGTCCACCGAGGGCAGGTGGGTGTGCTCCAGCATCGGCGCCGGGTACGGGATGTCCAGCCCGGAGACCCGCAGCACCGGGGCGTGCAGGGCGTGGAAGCAGCGCTCCTGGACCCGGGCGGCGATCTCGGCGCCGACGCCGGCGAAGCCCTGCGCCTCCTGGATCACCACGCACCGGCCGGTGCGGCGTACCGAGGCGGTGACGGTGGCGTCGTCGAACGGCACGATGCTGCGCACGTCGACCACCTCCAGGTCCCAGCCCTCCTCCCGGGCCGCCTCGGCCGCGGCCAGCGCGACCGGCACCGCCGGGCCGTACGCGACGAGCGTGGCGTCGGTGCCGGGGCGGCGCACCACGGCGGTACCGATCGGCGCGGTGCGCGCCGGCAGCTCCGTCTCGCCGCTGGCGAAGTAGAGCTTCTTCGGCTCCAGGAACACGACCGGGTCCGGGTCGTCGATCGCGGCGCGCAGCAGCGAGTACGCGTCGTCGACGGTGGCCGGCGTGACCACCTTCAGTCCGGGGGTGTGCGCGTAGTAGGCCTCGGAGGAGTCGCAGTGGTGCTCGACGCCGCCGATGCCGCCCGCGTACGGGACCCGGATCACGATCGGCACGCTGAGCGCGCCCCGGGTCCGGTTGCGCAGCTTCGCCACGTGCGAGGCGATCTGTTCGAACGCCGGGTACGCGAACGCGTCGAACTGCATCTCGACCACCGGCCGCAGCCCGGACATGGCCAGGCCGACCGCGAAGCCGACGATGCCGGCCTCGGCGAGCGGGGTGTCGAAGCAGCGCTTGTCGCCGAAGCGGGCCTGCAACCCGTCGGTGATCCGGAAGACGCCGCCGAGCTGGCCGACGTCCTCGCCGAAGACGACCACCCGCTCGTCGTCGAGCATCGCGTCGGCCAGCGCGGCGTTGAGCGCCTTCGCCATGGTCATGGTGGCCATCAGGCGTCCCCCTCCTCGTGGCGGGCCGCTTCCAGCTCGGCGCGGACCAGCTCGCGCTGCTCGACCAGCTGCGGCGTCGGCTCGGCGTAGACGTGGTCGAACAGGCTCAGCGGGTCGACGGTGGGCTGCGAGTCCATCCGCCGGCGCAGCGCGGCGGCGTACGCCTCGGCCTCCTCCGCGACGGCCGCGACGGCGGCGTCGTCCAGCACGCCCCGGGCCCGCAGGTACGTCTCCAGCCGGGCGATCGGGTCGCGGTCGCGCCACGCCTCGACCTCCTCGGCGTCCCGGTAGCGGGTCTGGTCGTCGGCGTTGGTGTGCGGCTCCATCCGGTAGGTGTGCGCCTCGATCAGGTACGGGCCCTTGCCGGCGCGGGCGTGCGCGACGGCGCGGTTCAGCACCGCCAGGACGGCCACCGGGTCGTTGCCGTCGACCTGCTCGCTGGGCACGCCGTAGCCGACGCCCTTGTAGGCCAGGCTCGGCGCGGCGGTCTGCCGGGACAGCGGCACGCTGATCGCGTACTTGTTGTTCTGCACCAGGTAGACGACCGGGGCCTTGAACACGGCGGCGAAGTTGACGCCCTCGTGGAAGTCGCCCTCGCTGGTGGCGCCGTCGCCGATGAACGTCAACGCGACGGTGTCCCGCCCCTGGTACGACTCACCGTAGGCGAGGCCCGCGGCGTGCACGCACTGGGTGGCAAGGGGGGTGCACTGCGGCGCGGTGCGGGTCACGGCCGGGTCGTACCCGCAGTGCCAGTCGCCGCGCAGCAGGGTGAGCACCTCGACCGGGTCGAGGCCGCGGGCGGTCAGCGCCATCGACTCCCGGTAGGTCGGGAAGACCCAGTCGGTGTCGCGCAGCGCCAACACGCCGCCGACCTGGCAGGCCTCCTGGCCCCGGGCGGACGGGTAGACGGCGAGCCGGCCCTGCTTGGTCAGCGCGGTGGCCTGGGTGTCGAAGCGGCGACCGACGACCATCCGGCGGTACATCTCGCGCAGCGTCTCGACCGGCGGCTCGGGGTAGTCGTCGCGGGGCGGCAGCGGAGTGCCGTCCGGGTTCAGCAGCCGGACCGGCTCGGACTGCGGCAGCAGGCCGGCCGTCGGGTCGGGAGCGGCCGGGGTGGCCGGCCGGCGGGTGCGCGGGGATGCCCTGCGGACCGCCTGGGGTGTGGTCGTCACGGCGGGGACCTCCTGGACGTGTGGTGGCCCTATGCTCCTGCTCAGGGATGATTGACTCAACATCCGGGATGAACGCGGGACGAATGGCACGAGGAGGCGGGTGGGTTGAGCCAGGAGACCGGCACCACACCGAGCGCGACGGGCGGAACGGGACGTTCGGCCGGGCCGCTCGACGAGGTCGACCGGCGGATCCTGCGTGAGCTGGTCGCCGACGCCCGGCTGTCCATCCGGACGCTTGCCGAACGGGTGCACGTCTCGCGCACCAACGCGTACGCGCGGGTGGAGCGGCTGCTGCGTGACGGCGTGCTCACCGGCTTCACCGCCCGGGTGGCCCCGGAGCCGGCCGGCCTGGGCACGTCGGCCTACATCGCGCTGACCATCGAGCAGAACACCTGGCGGGAGGTCTCCGCCGAGCTGGCCCAGGTGCGCTACATCGAGCACGCGGCGCTGCTCAGCGGTGAGCACGACGTGCTGGCCCTGGTCCGCGCGCCGGACAACGCCACGTTGCGCGACGTGGTGCTGGACCGGGTGCAGAGCATCGCCGGGGTGCTCTCCACCCGCACCTGGCTGGTGTTCGAGGAGTTCGACGGGACGCTGAGCCCCTGGGCCTGAGCGCTCAGCGCTCCGGCGGGGACTCCAGGCCCTCGCGGTCGGCCAGCTCCAGCAGCGGCGCCAACGAGTGGCGACGCCCGTCCAGGCCGGCGTGCGGGTCGCCGCGCTCGGCGAACCGGGCCGGCATGCTCACCACGTCGAAGTCCTCCGGGCGGGCGTCGTCCAGCTCCGCCCAGTCCAGCGGCGCCGAGACCAGCGCCCGCGGCGTCGGCCGGATCGAGTACGCCGAGGTCATGGTGTGGTCGCGGGCCATCTGGTTGTAGTCGACGAAGACCGGCCGGTCACGTTGGTCCCGCCACCAGGTCGTGGTGACCAGGTCGGGCAGCCGGCGCTGCATCTCCCGGCCGAGCGCCAGCACCGCCCGCCGGCACTCCCCGAAGCTCCACCGCGGCTCGATCGACAGGTAGACGTGGATGCCGCGACCGCCGGTGGTCTTCGGGAAGCCCTCCATGCCCAGCTCGGCCAGGAACGCCCGCACCTCGTGCGCCACCGGCACCACCTGGGCGAAGTCCACCCCGGGCATCGGGTCGAGGTCGATGCGCAGCTGGTCGGGACGCTCGACGTCGGTCTTCGACACCGGCCAGGGGTGGAACCGCAGCGTGCCGAGGTTGGCCGCCCAGATCACCACGGCCAGCTCGCTCGGGGCCACCTCGTCGGCGGTCCGGCCGCTGGGGAAGGTGATGTGCGCGGTGCGTACCCAGTCGGGCGCGCCCGCCGGCAGCCGCTTCTGGTAGAACGCGTCGCCCCTGTTGGTCTGCCGGGTGGCCACCTTCGCGCCCTCGAACACCCCGCGCGGCCAGCGTTCCAGCATGGTCGGCCGGTCGCGCAGCGCACGCAGGATCCCGTCGCCGACGGCGAGGAAGTAGCGCACGACGTCCAGCTTGGTCAGTCCGCGCTCGGGAAAGTAGGGCTTGTCGGGGCTGGAGACGCGGACCAGCCGCTCCCCCACCCGGATCTCCTCGGCCGCCGTGGTCGCCACGTCCCACACCGTACGACGTGGACCGGCCGCGCGCGGGCATCTCGTCAGGCGATCAGCAGCGCCCCGGCCACGATCAGCGGCACCGAGACGAAGAGGAAGACGCCGATCCCGGTCAGGACCCGCCCGCCGCCGCCGTCGTCCCGCTCGGGCGGCAGGCCGAACGCGGACCGCGCGTCCAGCATGCCGATCCGGCTCAGCGTCAGGTCGCCGGTCACCCCGATCAGGAGGCCGGCCAGGATGAACGACGCGCCGAGCCGGTGCACGAAGTCGCCACCGGCCACCGCGACCCAGATGCCGACCGCGACCGCGATCACCACCGCCGCGATCACGAAGAGCACGAGCGCCTCGCGCAGACCCCGGACCACCGTCGACATGCCCGCCCCCCGGCCACCGGGACCGCCCCGGCCTGCCGGACATCCTGCCGGATCGATGCGTGCCGCGCTGTCCCCCGCCGGGTACGCGCCGGCCGGGTGGGCGCACCCACCCGGCCGATCGGGCCGACGGTCAGCCGTTCTCCCGCTGCAGGCGCTCGGCCAGCAGCTTCTTGCCCTGGTCGCCGGCCTTGCGGTTGTTCTCCTGGATCTTGCGGAACCAGGTGGCGAGTTCGGAGTCGCCCCGGTCCTCCGCGTCCGCGATGTACGTCTCCAGCTGCCAGATGTGCTGCAGTGACATCTGCAGCGCGTGGATCAGGTCGTAGTTCTTGTCCTTCACCGGGCTCATCGGCTCACGGACCATGGTCGCCACGGCACACCTCCCTGTGTCGACTTCCGGAACTGGCCGCTTACCCCTTCCCGCCGGCTTCACGCACCGTGGCGACCGGCACGGTTACCCGTCCCGGGCCCCGGGTACCGGAGGCCGCATGGCGGAGTTGGCATCGCTCTGGATCGTCCGGCACGGCGAGAGCACGGCGAACGTGGCGGCCACCGCGGCCGAGACGTCCGGCGCCGAACTGATCGACCTCACCCACCGCGACGCGGACGTGCCGCTGTCGCCCACCGGCGAGGAGCAGGCCCGGGCGACCGGACGGTGGCTGGCCGGCCTGCCCGAGGGGCGCCGGCCGGACGTGGCGGTGGTGTCGCCGTACCTGCGGGCGGTGCGCACCGCCGAGCTGGCCCTGGCCGGGACCGGGGTGCCGATGAGCCGCGACGAACGGCTGCGCGACCGGGAGCTGGGCATCCTCGACGGGCTCACCGGTCACGGCGTGCGCAAGCGGTATCCCGAGGAGGCGCAGCGGCGCGCCCGGCTCGGCAAGTTCTACTACCGCCCGCCGGGCGGCGAGTCCTGGACCGACGTGGCGCTGCGGCTGCGGGCCCTGCTCGGCGACCTGCGCCGCGACCACGAGGGCGGCCACGTGCTGCTGTTCGGCCACGACGCGTTGGTCTTCCTGCTGCGTTACCTGGTGGAGGGGCTCACCGAGGAGGAGTTGATGGCGCTCACCCGCGAACAGGTGATCGCCAACTGCTCGGTCACCGGCTGGCGCGCCGACCGCGCCGGCCACCTCGCGCCGGAGGTGTTCAACGACGTCGCCCACCTGCACCGGCAGGGGGCGCAACCCACCAGGGAGGACGAGGTCCATGCCGAGCCGGTCTGACGTGATCACCCCCGCGCTGCTGCGGGACTGGGCGCTGCCCGTACCGACCGGCGGCAAGGAGGCCCGGGGCACGGTGCTCGTCGTCGGCGGTTCCCGGTTCACGCCCGGCGCGGTGCTGCTGGCCGGCGTGGCGGCGCTGCGGGCCGGCGCCGGCGTCCTGCAACTCGCCGCCGCCGAGTCCACCGCCGCCGCGCTCAGCATCCAGGTGCCCGAGGCGTTGGTGGTCGGCCTGCCGGAGAACCGCGACGGCGCGGTCCGGGGCGATCCCGGCGACCTGCTCGGCGGGCTGGTCGCCGACGCGGACGTGGTGACGGTCGGCCCCGGGCTGAACGACATCGACACCACCCGGGAGCTGCTGCGCCTGGTCCTCGACGCGGCCGGGCCGGAGACCGCGCTGGTGCTCGACGCGTACGCGCTCGGCGCGCTCAGCCACGAGCCGGACCTGCTGGTCGGCTCGGGCCGCAAGGTGGTGCTGACCCCCAACCTCACCGAGGCCCGCCACCTGCTCGACCGCGACCCCGGCGACGACCTGGACGCCGAGGCGCTCGAGCTGGCCGGCCGGTACGACGCGGTGGTCTCGCTCTACGGCCACATCGCCACCCCGGACGGCCGGGCCTGGCGGGAGGAGAGCGGGGACGCCGGGCTGGGCACCTCCGGCAGCGGCGACGTGCGTGCCGGGCTGCTCGCCGGGCTGCTCTCCCGGGGCGCCGACCCGGCGCAGGCCGCCTGCTGGGCCGCGTTCGCGCACGCGGTGAGCGGGCAGCGGCTGGTCCCCCGGTACGGCCGGATCGGCTTCCTCGCCCGGGAACTGCTGGACGAGATCCCGTACACGCTGGCCACGGTCTGATCGGTGCGGTTTGTACGGATCCGGCCGGGGGTAGGGGGGCCGACATCAGCCGACTCTAGGAGGTACCGGTGTCCACCGACGCGATCGTCCTGCTCAAGGAGGACCACAAGGAGATCCGCCGGCTGTTCAAGGCGTTCCAGGACGCCGAGGACGGCCCGGCGAGCACGCGGGGGAAGCTGGTCGAGCAGATCCTCGAAGCCCTGACGGTGCACACCTACCTGGAGAACGAGGTGATGTACCCGGAGGTCCGCAAGCTGGTGCCGGACGTCGAGGACGACATCCTGGAGTCGTACGAGGAGCACCACGTCGCGGACGTGCTCTGCTTCGAGCTGTTCGGCATGGACGCCGACGACGAGCGTTTCAACGCCAAGACGACGGTGCTGATCGAGAACGTGCTGCACCACGTCGAGGAGGAGGAGCAGGAGTGGTTCCCGAAGGTCCGCGAGGCGCTCGGGCGTAACCAGCTCCAGGAGATCGGCCAGCGGATGCTCGACCTGCGGCCGAAGGCCCCGAAGACGCCGACCGCCCCGAAGGCGCTGAAGAAGGCGCGGGACGCCGTCGTCGCCTGAGCATGAAGGAGGGGCCCCTTCTTAACGCCTGGCGTTAACAAGGGGCCCCTCCTTGCATCCGGTCGCTCAGTCGCCCGAGCCGGGCTCGGCCATCATCCGGTGCTGCTCGGCCTTCAACCGGTCCGGGACGATCTTGCCAACCGCCGTCTGCAGCTTGTTCACCAGCGAACCGGCGGCCACCTTGTGCTCCCCCTTCATCAGGGCCGCGAAGGCGTCCCCGGCCACCGTGCGGGGGTCGTCCTTCTTCCCCTGGCCGACCCGGGTGTCCTGCATGTCGGCCCGGTCGAAGAACTCGGTGTCGGTCGGTCCCGGCATCAGCGAGGTCACCGTGACGCCGCTGTCCTTCAGCTCGTTGCGCACCCCCTCGGCGAAGGACTGCACGAACGACTTCGAGGCGTTGTAGACCGCCTGGTAGGGGCCGGGCATCGTCGAGGCGATGGACGAGGTGAACAGCACCCGCCCGGCGCCCCGGCGCACCATCTCCGGCAGGAGCAGCTTGGCCAGGTGCACGGTCGAGCGCACGTTCAGGTCGATCACGGTCAGCTCGTCGGCCAGGTCGGTGCCGCCGACGAAGTCCCCGCCCGCGCCCCGCCCGGCGTTGAGCGCCAGCGCGTCGACCGGGCGGCCGTGCCCGGTCACCGCCCCGGCCAGCTGCTCCACCCCCTCCGGCGTGGCCAGGTCCACCCGGACCGGGAACACCTCGGGGCCGCCGTCGCGCCGCAGGTCGCGGGCCGCGGTCTCGATCGCCGCGTCCTCGGCGGCGACCACCACGTCGTACCCGTGCTCCACGAACTGGACGGCCAGCTCGTACCCGATGCCGCTGGACGCGCCGGTCACCACGGCGAGCGGCCGTCCGGTGGTCGGTGTGGTCATGCTCGTGCCTCCTCTCCGGCGGGGCGGTCCGCCGACGTGGACCGGGCCCCGTACCGGATGTGCCCCACGCGGGGCGGCCCAACCCCGCAGGTCCTGGGCGGGCCCACCCGGTAGGATCGGCGCGGGCCGTGACTGGCGCGTGGAGATGGAGCACCATCGGGGAGCGGCCTCGTCATGAGGACGCATGCCGAGCGCCTGGGCCTTCCGCACGTCACCAGGAGGTCGCATGTCGCGCAACGCCGAATCCACCGCCTTCCGCAGCGCGCTGGAGGTGATCCGCGCCGTCGAGCCGCGGGTGGCCGACGCCATCGGCGCGGAGCTGGCCGACCAGCGCGAGTCGCTGAAGCTCATCGCCAGCGAGAACTACGCCTCCCCCGCGACGCTGCTGACGATGGGCAACTGGTTCAGCGACAAGTACGCCGAGGGCACCGTCGGGCGACGCTTCTACGCCGGCTGCCAGAACGTCGACACCGTCGAGGCGCTCGCCGCCGAGCACGCCCGGGAGCTGTTCGGCGCCACCCACGCGTACGTGCAGCCGCACTCCGGGATCGACGCCAACCTGGTCGCCTTCTGGGCGATCCTGGCCGACCGGGTCGAGTCCCCGGCCCTCAGGAAGGCCCAGGCCCGCCACGTCAACGACCTCACCGAGGCGGACTGGTTCGCGCTGCGCCGGGAGCTGGGCGACCAGCGGATGCTCGGTATGTCGCTGGACGCCGGCGGACACCTCACCCACGGCTTCCGGCCCAACATCTCCGGCAAGATGTTCGACCAGCGCAGCTACGGCACCGATCCGTCGACCGGCCTGATCGACTACGACCGGGTGGCCGAGGCGGCCCGCGAGTTCCGGCCGCTGATCCTGGTCGCCGGCTACTCGGCGTACCCCCGGAAGGTGAACTTCCGGATCATGCGGGAGATCGCCGACTCGGTCGGCGCCACCTTCATGGTGGACATGGCGCACTTCGCCGGGCTGGTCGCGGGCAAGGTCTTCACCGGCGACTTCGACCCGGTGCCGCACGCGCACATCGTCACCACCACCACCCACAAGTCGCTGCGCGGCCCGCGCGGCGGCATGGTGCTCTGCGGTCCGGAGCTCGCCGACCAGGTCGACCGGGGCTGCCCGATGGTGCTCGGTGGCCCGCTGCCGCACGTGATGGCCGCCAAGGCGGTGGCGCTGGCCGAGGCCCGCCGCCCCGACTTCGCCGACTACGCCCAGCGGATCGTCGACAACGCCCAGGCGCTCGCCGATGGGCTGCTGCGCCGCGGCGCGACGCTCGTCACCGGCGGCACCGACAACCACCTGGTGCTGATCGACGTCTCCGGCTACGGGCTGACCGGGCGGCAGGCCGAGCAGGCGCTGCTCGACTCCGGCATCGTGACCAACCGCAACGCGGTGCCGCAGGACCCGAACGGGGCCTGGTACACCTCCGGCATCCGGATCGGCACCCCGGCGCTGACCACGCGTGGGCTCGGCGCGACCGAGATGGACGCCACCGCCGAGCTGATCCACACCGTGCTCAGCCAGACCACGGCCGGCACCGGCCCGGACGGCGCCGCCTCGAAGGCGAAGTACGTCCTCGACCCGGCGGTCGCCGAGCAGGTCGGCAAGCAGGCCGCCGACCTGCTCGCCCCGTTCCCGCTCTACCCCACCGTCGACCTGGCCTGACCCCGACCCGGTGACCGGGGAGTTCGCGGCGACGCGAACCCCCGGTCCCGGTGGGCGGCGCGGGGACGCGTCGGGTCATCGCAGCGGGCGCTTGAGGTGGTAGCGGTGCACCTCGGTGCTGCCCTGCACGTTGTTCACGTCCTCGGCGGCGGAGACCAGCTCCCAGCCCTCGCGGCCGACCCGGTTGAGGTGGGCGATCGCGGTGTCGCCGTACGCGGTCACGTCGGAACGCGAGCCGTCCGGGCCATACCAGACGAACGTGACGTGGAAGTTGCGGCCCTGCCCCTGATAGCGACGGACCAGCAACGCGTACTCCCAGGCAACCATCCGTCCATTATCAACGGACCGCACCGCGCCGGGGAACACGGGTGGTGCCGGAACGGCGACAGTGCGCCGTCACGCCGGCGCGCCCACCCCGGCCGTCACGTCGCCGACCAGCGCGGCGAGCCGGTCCAGGCCCACGTCGATCTGCGCCGGCGTGACCGCGCTCACCGACAGGCGCAACGCGCGCACCGGCGTGCCGGCGTCGTAGAAGTGCGCCATCGGCGTCCAGAGCACGCCGTACTCGCGGGCGGAGCGGTGCAGCAGCGCGTCGTCCACCGGGAACGGCACGGAGACCACCACGAAGAATCCGCCGGCCGGCACGGTCCAGCGCACCGGCCCGCCGGCCGGGAAGCGCCGCGCCAGGCCGTCGACCAGGTGCCCCAGGTTGCGGGCGTACGCGGCCCGCTCCCGGACGTTCGCGGCCACCAGCGAACAGTCGTGCGCCAGCAGCGCGCCCCCGATCACCGCCTGGCTGATCGGGGAGGTGTTCACCGTGACCATGCTCTTGATCTTCGCGAGCTGGTCGGCGAGCGGGCCGACCGTGCCGTCCGAGCCGCCCACCCGCTGGTCGGCGACCACGTAGCCGACCCGCGCGCCGGGCAGCACGGTCTTGGCGAACGAACCGAGGTAGACCACCCGGCGCGCGGTGTCCAACGCCTTGAGCGTCGGCCGCCGGTCCGTGCCGGCCGCCGGGAACAGACCGTACGGGTTGTCCTCGATCAGCAGCAGGTCCTCCTCGACGGCCAGGTCGAGCAGCCGGCGACGGTGCGCGGTGTCCATGCTGACCCCGGACGGGTTGGCGAAGTCCGGCATCACGTAGCAGGCCCGGGGGCGCAGCCCCTCGGCCCGGGCCCGGCGCACCCCGGCGCGCAGGTCGGCCAGGTCCACGCCGTCCGGGCCGCCGGCCACCTGGCGCACCGGCAGGTCGACCAACCGGGCCGCGCCGGTGAGCCCGACGTACGTGGGCGCGACCGCGAACAGCACGTCGGCCGGGTCGGCCCGCAGCGCGCGCAGCACCAGGAACATGGCCTCCTGGCAACCCACCGTCACCACGACCGTCTCCGGGTCGACGGTCATCCGCTCGTCCACGGCGAGGTGCCGGGAGATCAGGTGGTGCACGATCCCCTTGGTCCGCCCGTACTGCAACAGCGTCCGGTCGACCTGCGCCCGGTCGAGCCCGAGGTCGTCGGCGAGGTGCCGGCGGAACCGGTCCAGGTGCCGGTGCAGCAGCGCCGCGTCGAAGAACTCCTCATAGGGCCGGCCGGCGGCCAGCGACACCGCGTCCGGATAGTGCTGCGCCACCTCGTTGAGGAAGTTCATCGAGTTCAGCGCGGGGTCGCCGACGCTGCCGTGCAGCGCCGTGACGGCCAGGTCGACCGGCTCCACGTCAGCCTCCGATCCGGGTGCGCAGCCGCCGGGCCGCGGCCGGGTCCGGGCAGCCGCTGAGGACGAGGGCGTCGCGCAGCTCGGCCG
>NZ_CADEAU010000146.1 GCF_902825405.1 Micromonospora maritima
CCAGGAACGCCGGGTCGGCGGCCCGTACCGCCGCCGCCGCGGCCAGCGGCCCCTCCTCCCCCGCATCGAGCAGCCGCTCCTCGGCCGCGGCCCGCACCACACCCGGCGCGCTCCACCGCATGCCCAGGTCCCCCTCGACCGTGCGGGCCCGCCACAGCGTCCCGGCGACCTCCTGGCCGGGACCGCCGGCCCGCTCGTCCGGGGTGAGCACCGAGTACACGTCGGTGGTCGCCCCACCCACGTCCACCACCGCCAGGTCACCGCCGAGGGAGTCGGCGAGGACCTCCACCCCGGTCAGCACCGCGTCGGGCGTCGCCGCGCGCACCAGCCGCGCGAACCGGCTGCCCCGCGACAGCCGCTTGCCGCCGATGACGTGCCGCAGGAACACCTCCCGGATCGCCGCGCGGGCCGGCGCCGGCGCCAACACCCCGATGCGGGGCAGCACGTTGTCCGCGGCGGTCACCGGCACCCCCGCCGCCCCCAGCAGGGCGTACAGGTCGTCACGGACGTCGACGTTGCCGGCCAGCACCACCGGCACCCGCCAGCGCGCCCGCGCCAACCGCGTCGCGTTGTGGGTGAGCGTGTCGGCGTCACCGCCGTCGGTGCCACCCACCAGCAGCACCACGTCCGGGCGGGCCGCCCGCAACGCCGACAGGTCGGCCGCGCCGAGCCGACCCGCGGCCACGTGCACCACGTTCGCCCCCGCCGACAGGCCCACCCGCCGGCCCGCCTGCGCTGTCACCAGCGGCTCGTAGCCGATCACCGCCAGGCGCAGCCCACCACCGGCCGACGAGCACACGTACCACGGCACGTCGCCCACACCGGCCGACGCGGTGGCCGCACCGACCGCGGCGTCCAGGCCGTGCAGCACGTCCGTGCCGACCGTGGTCGGCGCGGACGCCGCGCCGACCAGCCGACCGCCGTCGAGGTCGACCACCGCCGCCTTCGTGTACGTCGACCCGACGTCGGCGCAGACCACGGCCCTCACGCGAAACCGTCCTGCGGGGCTCGCAGGGTCGGCTCGCTCCTCGCGCTCACGGGGCTGCCGTTTGTTCGCGACTGCGGGGCTCGCAGGGTCGGCTCGCTCCTCGCGCTCACGGAGCCGGTCTTCGTTCGCGACTGCGGGGCTCGCAGGGACGGCTCGCTCCTCGCGCTCACGGGGCCGGCGGCACGACCACGGTGCCGGTGGCGGTCACCGCGACGATCGGCTCGTCGAGGACCTCGGCGGCGGACCCGGACCGGTCCGGGCGGCCCCGGCACACCACCCGCGCGGCGAAGTCGATGGTCCGGCTGCGGGTGCCGACCCGGGTCACCGTGGCCACCACCTCCAGCACGTCGCCGGCCTTCATCGGCGCCCGGAACTGCACGTCGGAGTAGGAGGCGAACAGCCCCTCGTCGCCGTCGGTGCGGATGCACACCTCCGTGGCCACGTCACCGAACAACCCCAGCGCGTACGCCCCGTCGACCAGGTTCCCCGCGTAGTGCGCATGGGAGTACGGCACATACCGGCGGTGGGTGACGGTCAACCCCAGCCGGGGATCCTGCTCGCTCAACTGCTCGCCCTCCTGGCGGTGATCAACGCGTGGACGAGGTAGCTGGCGACCTCGCCCGGGGTGGTGCCGCGACCGAAGATCCGGTCGACGCCCAGCTCGGCGGTCATCGTCTCGTCGAACCGGGGCCCGCCGACGATCAGCAGGGGCCGCTTCCCGGCCGGCATGGCCTCCCGGAACGCCGCCGACATCTCCCGCGTGTTGTGCAGGTGCGCGTCGCGCTGCGTCACCACCTGCGACACCAGCACCGCGTCGGCCTTCTCCTGCCGGGCCGCCTCCACCAACTCCGGCACGCTGACCTGCGCGCCCATGTTGGTGACCTTCAACTCCCGGTAGTACTCCAGGCCCTTCTCCCCCGCGATGCCCTTGACGTTCAGGATCGCGTCGATGCCCACGGTGTGCGCGTCCGTGCCGATGCAGGCGCCCACCACCGACAGCTTGCGCCGCATCCGCTGCTTCACCACCGTGTTGACCTCCTTGGCCGACAGCAGCGGGAAGTCCCGTTCCACCACCTGCACCTGGTCCAGGTCCACCAGGTGGTTCACCCGCCCGTAGACCACGAAGAAGGTGAACCCGTCGCCGATGGGCTTGGCGTGCACCAGCATCGCCGGGTCCATGCCCATCTTGTTGGCCAACTGCACCGCGGCGCCCTCGGCCCGCTTGTCGTGCGGCACCGGCAACGTGAACGACACCTGCACCATGCCGTCACCGGTGGTGTCCCCGTACGGCCGAACGATCTTCTTCTCGCTCACGACGGCTGCTGCTCCAGGATCTCCGTGGCCGGGTTGAAGTAGTCGGCCTCGTGCTTCGCGACCCCGTCGAGGCCCTTGCCACGGTCCGCGGGCCGCTTCATGATCCCGAACGTGCCCTCGGCGATCGCCGTCAACAACGACTGCTCACCGATGCGCTCCAGCAGCTCCACCGCCTCACCGAGCACCCGGTGCGCCCGCTGCTGGATGAACCCGCCCGGCGCCGGCACGAAGTCCTCGTGCAACCCGCCCGCCGCGCCCAGCACGTACCGCACGTTCTGCAACGCGATGTCCCGGTCCGACAACCACGGCGTCACCACCGCCTCGGTCATCATCCCCACCAGCAGGATGCCCTGCCCCGTCATGGTCCCGACCAGGTTGAAGAACCCGTCCAGCAGGTTGCCTCGGAACACGTCCCCGGTCATGTGCTTCGTCGGCGGCATCCACTTCAACGGCGCGTCCGGGAACAACTCCCGCGCCAGCAGCGCGTGCGCCAACTCCAACCGGAACGACTCCGGCACCTCCGGGTTGATCTCGAACGCGTGCCCCAACCCCAGCAACCCGTCGGACAACCCCGCCTCGTGCGCGAAGAACTCGTTGAGCAACTGCGACACCGTCACCGTGTGCGCCTCGTCCACCGCGTCCGCGGTGGTCAGGTAGTTGTCCTCACCGGTGTTGATGATGATCCCCGCCCGCGCGTGCACCTGCCGGGAGAACCGCTGGTCCACGAACGTCCGGATCGGGTTGATGTCACGGAACAGGATCCCGTACATCGAGTCGTTGAGCATCATGTCCAGCCGCTCCAGGCCGGCCAGCGTCGCCATCTCCGGCATGCACAGCCCCGACGCGTAGTTCGTCAGCCGCACGTACCGGCCCAACTCCCGCGACGACTCGTCCAGCGCCGCCCGCATCAGCCGGAAGTTCTCCTGCGTCGCGTACGTGCCCGCGAAACCCTCCCGGGTCGCCCCCTCCGGCACGTAGTCCAACAGCGACTGCCCCGTCGACCGGATCACCGCGATCACGTCCGCGCCGGCCCGCGCCGCCGCCTGCGCCTGCGGAATGTCCTCGTAGATGTCACCGGTCGCCACGATCAGATAGATCCAGGGCCGCTGCTTCGGATCCCCGTGCCGCTTCACCAGACGGTCCCGCTCGGCGCGCCGCCTGTCGATCTGCCGCACCCCCGCCGCCACCGCCCGACGCGCGGCCCTACGGGCCGCCGTCGCCGCCTTCGCCGTCGGCTGCACGAACCGCACCGACCCGGCCGCCGCCTTCTGCGCCAGCAACGTCACGTCCGACACGCCCTCACGCGCCATCGCGTCGAACACCGGCACCGCCACCCCGTGGCCCAGCCCCACGTCCGCCACCACCGCGTCCACCAGACGGTTCACCCACGGGATGCCGTCCGGGTCCGCGCCGGTCACCCCGGCCAACCGCAGCACCGCCCGCTCCACCGACACCGTGGTGTGGCTACGCGCCAGATCCACCACCGGCTGCCCGGCCCGACGCGCCAACTCCCGCGCCCGCGCCACCAACGCCGGATCCAGCCCAAGCTTCCCTGTCACGAAGTCCCTTCCCGCTGATAGATCACGTCACCGCGCAACACCGTGGCCCGGCACACCGGCAGCGGCGTCGGATCCTCCGGACCCCGCGCCTCCGGGTCCTCCGCCTGCAACACCGGCAGACCCCGCTCCACCCCCGCCGGGGTGTCCCACACCGCGAACGTCGCCGGCGCCCCCAACGCCAGCACACCCTCGTTGTCCAGGTGCACCGCCCGCCAACCACCCCGCGAGTGCGCCGCGAACGCCGCCCGCACACTCATCCGCTGACCCGGGTTGTGGTGCGCCGCCGCCGCCCGCACCGACCCCCACGGATCAATCGGCGTCACCGGCGAGTCCGACCCGAACGCCAACGCCACCCCGACCCCGTGCATCGCGCCCATCGGATTCGACTCCAACGACCGGGCCAGACCCAACCGCGACTCGTACATCCGACCCGCGCCACCCCACAACCGGTCGAACGCCGGCTGCATCGACGCCACGATCCCGTACTCCACGAACCCGGCGATCAACCGCTTGCTCATGATCTCCGCGTGTTCCACCCGGTGCCGCGCCGCCCGCACCCGGTCGGTGCCCAACGTCCGCGCCGCCGCCGCGAACCCCTCCAGCACCGTGCCGATCGCCGCGTCCCCGATGGCGTGGAACCCGCCCTGCATCCCGTGCGCCGCGCAGTCCAACAGATGGTCACGCACCTGCTCCGCCGACACGTACCCGTGCCCGCACGCCCCCGGCTCACCGTCCAGGTACGCCGCCGACACGTGCGCCGTCCGCGACCCCAACGCCCCGTCGGCGAACAGGTCACCACCCGCGCCCACCGCACCCAGGTCGCGGGCCTTCGCCGCACCCAGCAGCTCACCCCAGTACCCGTACACCTCCGGCACCCCGGCCCCCGAGACCGCCAGCAGGCCGGTGAAGTCCTCCTCGTCGGAGATGTCCGGACCACCGCACTCGTGCACCGCCGCGACACCCAGCGACGCCGCGTGTTCGAGGGCCCGTCGCTGCGCCGCCACCCGCTGCGCCCGGGTCACCGACGCGAACGCCGCCGCCCGCACCACGTGATGCGCGTCGCGCCGCAGCCACCCCGACGCGTCGTAGCCGGCCGCCGACACCACCTCCGGGCACGCCGCCAGCAACGCCGCCGACACCAACGCCGAATGGATCGACGCCTGCGACAGGTACACCCGCCGTCCACCGGCCGCCCGGTCCACCACCGCCGCGTCCGGCACCACCGGCACCGCCCACGTCGACTCGTCCCAGCCGTGCCCCAGCACCACCGCGTCGCCCGGCAGCCCCGCCGCGAACGCCGCCACCGCGTCCACCAACTCACCGGCCGACCGCACCGCCGACAGATCCAGCCCCGACAGGGCCAGACCCGTGTCCGTCGCGTGCACGTGCGCGTCCACGAACGCCGGCGTCACCAGCGCCCCACCCAGGTCCACCACCCGGTCGGCCACCGGCGCGTCCGCGTCCGCACCCAACCAGGCGATCCGCCCGTCCCGCACCAGCAGCGCCGTCGCGCTCGGGTCGGCCGGACAGTGCAGCACTCCACCGCGGTACAGCGTCGAGGGGTTCGTCATGGCTTCAGTCTGCCGCCAGCCGCGCCTCGAACAGGCCGCGCACCCCCGGCTCGGCCCGCAACAGCTCCAACGCCAGCTCCGCGTGCCCCGGCACGTACCCGTTGCCCACCAGCATCGTCACGTCCGCCGCCAGGCCCTCCGCGCCCAACGCCGCCGCCGCGAAGCTCGTCGCCATCGAGAAGAAGATCACCGTACCGCCGTCCGCCGTGGCCAGCACCGCGCCGTGCTCACACCCCGGCACGTCGACGCACACCACCGTCACGTCCGCCGGCACACCCAACGCCGTGGTCACCGCCGTCGACAGGCCCACCGGATCCCGGGCGTCGGCCAACGCCACCACGTCGGCCAGCCCGGCCGCCGTCAGCGCGTCCCGCTCCGCCGCCACCGGCACCACCCCGACGGTACGGCCGGCGCCCGCCCGCCGCGCCGCGGCCAGGGACAGCGAACCGCTCTTACCGGCTCCGCCGATCACCGCCACCGACACCGGACGCGGATCACCCTCGCGCGAGCGCCGCGCCACCTGCTCGGCCACCACCCGCGCCGTCAACGCCGGCGCACCGCACACGTCCAGCACCGCCAGGGACAACTCCGGGTGCAGGTCGGCCGGCAGCACCGCCGCGATCGACCGCGCGAACAGGATCGCGTACCCGTCACACGGCACCTGCTCGCTGCGCCCGTCCCACCGGGCCAGGCCGTCGGTGATCGTCAATGGCGTCAGCGTCAACGACACCAACGTCGCCACCCGGTCGCCTGACCGCAACCCCAGCGGCGAGCGGCGACCCGCCTCCTCCACCGTGCCGATCAGCATCCCGCCCGACCCGGTCACCGGGTTCTGCATCTTCCCCCGGGTCGAAATGATCTCCAGCACCTCGGCGCGGACCTTCTCCCCGTCCCCGCCGTGCTTCTCCGCCAACTGCCGGAAACTCGCCGCGTCCAGGTTCAGCCGCTCGACCCGGATCCGCACCTCGTTCGCCGCGATCCGCGGGTCGGCGTCCAGCCGCCAGGCCGCCTGCGGCAGCACCCCCGCCGGTTCCACGACTCGGTGCAGACCCACCGGTGACGTCACGCCGACCCCCTATGTCCAGCCGCCCGAACCCCCGGTCAGGGCTCGCGTCGCGGGAAAACTTCCGGCAGACTAATTTCTTTACCGCAGATTTTCCAGTAGCGTTCGCACCCGCTGATCAACCGCACCGCACGACGAGGAGGGGCCGTGACCCAGACCCAACCGGTGGAGACCATCCCGACGTCCCGCCCCGCGCCCGTCGCCGTCCCCACCGCCGGACAGCCCTACGAATACCGGCGCGCGCCCCTGGTCGAACCCGACTGGACCCGCTTCCCCGGCTGGCGCCACGTCACCCGCGACCAGTGGGAGAGCGCCCAGTGGCAGCGCGTCAACTGCGTCAAGAACATCAAGCAGCTGCGCACCGTCCTCGGCGACACCGTCGACGAGACCTTCTACGCCGACCTGGAGGCCGACCAGAAGGCCCTGGCCACCATGTCCATGCTGGTGCCCCCGCAGATGCTCAACACCATGGTGCCGTTCGCGCCCATGAGCACCGAGGCACTGCTCGCCGACCCGGTCCGCCGCTACATGATCCCGGTCGCCTCCGACCGGCGCACCGACTGGCCCTCACACCCGTACGCCAGCCGCGACAGCCTCCACGAACACGACATGTGGGTCGCCGAGGGACTCACCCACCGCTACCCCACCAAGGTCCTCGCCGAGCTGCTCTCCACCTGCCCGCAGTACTGCGGCCACTGCACCCGCATGGACCTCGTCGGCAACTCCACCCCCGCCGTCGACAAGCTCAAGCTCACCCTCAAGCCGGTCGACCGCTACGACGCCCACATCACCTACCTCAAGGCCCACCCCGGCGTCCGTGACGTGGTCGTCTCCGGCGGCGACGTCGCCAACGTGCCGTGGCGCAACCTCGAGTCGTACCTGATGCGGCTGCTGGAGATCGAGACCATCCGCGACATCCGGCTGGCCACCAAGGCGCTCATGGGGCTGCCCCAGCACTGGCTCCAGCCCGACGTGGTCGAGGGCCTCGAACGGGTCGCCCGCACCGCCGCCCGCCGCGGCGTCAACCTGGCCATCCACACCCACGTCAACCACGCCCAGTCGCTGACCCCGCTGGTCGCCAAGGCCGCCCAGACCGCGCTCGACGTCGGCGTCCGCGACGTGCGCAACCAGGGCGTGCTCATGCGCGGCGTCAACGCCACCAGCGCCGACCTGCTCGACCTGTGCTTCGCGCTGCAGGGCGAGGCGGGCATCCTGCCGTACTACTTCTACATGTGCGACATGATCCCCAACGCCGAGCACTGGCGGGTCCCGGTCTGGCACGCCCAGCAGCTCCAGCACGACATCATGGGCTACCTGCCCGGCTACGCCACCCCGCGGATCGTCTGCGACGTGCCGTTCGTCGGCAAGCGCTGGGTGCACATGCTCACCGACTACGACCGTGAGCGCGGCATCTCCTACTGGACCAAGAACTACCGCACCTCGATCGAGTCCGCCGACCTGGAGGCGCTCAACAAGCGCTACGCGTACTACGACCCGATCGACACCCTGCCCGAGGCGGGCCAGTCCTGGTGGCACGCCCACCGCGACGACTGACCGTCGCACGCACACCGTCGCCCCCGCCGGCCCAGCCGGCGGGGGCGACGCGCGTCCGGGTCACTTCTCGAACGCGTCCTTGACGTCGCGACCGGCCTGCTTGACGTCCTGCCCGGCCTGACGCGCCCGCGCCGCGCTCTGCTCGCTGGCGCCCTCGGCCCGCAACCGTTCGTTGTCGGTGACGTCGCCGATGCGCTCCTTGGCCATGCCGCTCATCTCCTGGGCCTTCATCTTCGCCTTGTCGGTGAAGCTCATGTCGCCCTCCTCGTCAGCGTGCGGTTTGCCCTTGTCGCGTCCCCGGTGCCGGGCTCGACAAACGCCGTTGACCGGCGCACATCCCCTAAGGCATCCTAGGATAATAGGTCAGAACGGTTGCCGGTGCCGGCGCGACGGGCGTGGTTGACTGGGCGGGTGAACGAGATACTGCTGATCCGGCACGGCGAGACCACGTGGAGCGCCAGCCACCGGCACACCTCGTACACCGACCTGGAGCTGACGCCCGACGGCGAGCGGCAGGCCCGCGCGCTCGCTCCCCTGCTCGCCGGCCGGCGCTTCGTCCGGGTGCTGTCCAGCCCCCGGCAGCGCGCCACCCGCACCGCCCACCTGGCCGGGCTGACCGTCGACGCCACCGACCCCGACCTCGCCGAATGGCACTACGGCGAATACGAGGGACGCACCAGCGACGACATCCAGGAGGAGCGACCGGGCTGGAGCATCTGGACCGACGGCGGCGGCCCCGGCGGCGAGTCACCGGCCGAAGTGGGCGCGCGACTCGACCGGGTGCTCGCCCGGGTCGCGCCGCTGCTGGAACGGGGTAGCGTCGCGCTGGTCGGGCACGGGCACAGCCTGCGCGTGCTCGGCGCGCGGTGGATCGGCCTGCCCCCGTCGGCCGGCGGGCTGCTGCGGCTCGACACCGCCACGATCAGCGTGCTCGGCCACGAGCACGGCCGGCGGGTCATCCGGCGCTGGAACCTGCCGGCTCCGTCGCCGACCGGGCCCGACCCCGACCGGGCAGCTCGGCACTGATCCGCGGCGGGCGGTTCTCGTAGGGCGTGGACAGCACCACGGTGGTGCGGGTGGTGACGTTGGCCGAGGTGCGGATCTCCTGCAACAACCGCTCCAGGTCGGCCGGGCCGGCCACGCGCACCAGCAGGAGATAGAAGTCCTCCCCCGCGACCGAGTAGCAGGAGTCGATCTCGGGCAGGTGGGCCAGCCGCTCCGGCGCGTCGTCGGGCTGCGACGGGTCGAACGGCCGGATCGCCACGAACGCGGTGAGCGGCAGGTCCAGCGCCTCGAACGACACCCGCGCGGCGTACCCCTTCACCACGCCACGCTGCTCCAGCCGGCGGACCCGCTGGTGCACGGCGGACACCGACAGGCCCACCCGCTCGGCCAGGTCCGTGTACGACAGCCGACCGTCCCCGGTCAGCGCGGCGACGATGGCGCGGTCGATCTCCTCCACGCGGCGCAGCCTAGCCGCAAAAGCGCTCCCCCGCCGCACCCGGCCCGCCGGGGTGACGCTCAGCGCGCCGTCCGGTCGCGCACCGCGTCGGCGGCGTAGTTGAGCACCTCCGCCATGTCCTCCTCGTCCAGGAACGGCAGATCGGTGAGGATGTCGGTGACGGACATGCCCTCGGCCATCATGGCCAGCAGGGTGGCCACGGGGACGCGCGACTGCCGCACGCAGGGCGCACCCCCCATGACGTCGGGGTCGACGGTGATCCGGGGGAAGGTCACCGCGACAGGTTAGCCCTTGGCCAGGGCGCGCGAGATGACCAGGCGCTGGATCTGGTTGGTGCCCTCCACGATCTGGAGCACCTTCGCCTCGCGCATGTAGCGCTCGACCGGATGGTCGGCAACGTAGCCGGCGCCGCCGAGCACCTGCACCGCGTCGGTGGTCACCCGCATCGCCACGTCGGTGGCGAACAGCTTCGCCTTCGCCGCCTCGATCGAGTACGGCCGGCCGGCGTCGCGCAGCCGCGCCGCGGCCAGCATGAGCGCCCGGGCGGCGGAGATCTGCGTCGCGTGGTCGGCCAGGTTGAACCCGAGCCCCTGGAAGTCGATGATCGCGCGGCCGAACTGGCGGCGCTCCCGGGCGTAACCGACCGCGTAGTCCAGGGCCGCCTGCGCCAGCCCGACCGCGCAGGCGGCGATGCCGAGGCGACCGGAGTCCAGCGCGGACATGGCGATGGTGAAGCCGGCGCCCTCGCCGCCGATCAGCCGCTCGGCGGGCACCCGCGCGTCGTCGAAGGCGATCTGCGCCACCGGGGAGGCGTGCAGGCCCATGGTGCGCTCGGCGGCCTGCGGGTGGATGCCGGGCGTGGCCCGGTCGGCCAGCAGGCAGGAGATGCCCTTCGGGCCGGGCCCGCCGGTGCGGCAGAAGATGTTGTAGAAGTCCGCCACCCGGGCGTGCGTGATCCACGCCTTGGTGCCGGTCACCACGTACGCGTCGCCGTCGCGGACCGCCCGGGTGGTCAGCGCCGCCGCGTCCGAACCGCCCTGCGGCTCGGACAGGCAGTATGCCCCCAGCAGCTCCCCGCCGATCATGTCGGGCAGCAGCTTGCGCTGCTCGTCACTGCCGAACTGCGCCACCGGGTAGCAGGACAGCGTGTGCACGCTGACCGCCTCGGCCACGGCCAGCCACCGGCCGGCGAGGATCTCCAGCACCTGCAGGTAGACCTCGTACGGCTGGGCGGCGCCGCCGTGTTCCTCGGCGTACGGCAGGCCGAGCAGGCCGGCCCGGCCCAGGGTGCGCAGCACCTCGCGGGGGAACTCGGCGCGCTCCTCGAAACCGGCGGCCCTCGGGGCCAGCTCCCGGTCGGCGAGCTCGGTGGCGAGGTCCAGCAGGTCGTGGGCCTCGTCGGTGGGCAGGATCCGGTCGACGTTCATAGCGCGATGAGCTCCGTGGGGGTGGTGTTGAGCCGTTGCCCGCCGTCCGTCGTGCAGACGACGATGTCCTCGATCCGGGCGCCGTACCGCCCGGCGAGGTAGATCCCGGGTTCGACCGAGAAGGCCATGCCGGCCTCCAGCGGGCGCGGGTTGCCGGTCACCACGTACGGGTCCTCGTGGGTGTCGAGGCCGATGCCGTGCCCGGTGCGGTGCAGGAAGGCGTCGCCGAAACCGGCGGCGGTGATCATGTCACGGGCGACCGCGTCGAGGTCCTCGGCGGTCACCCCGGGCCGCACGGCCGCCACGGCGGCGCGCTGCGCGTCCCGCAGCACCGCGTAGAGGTCGGCGAACCCGGCCGGCGCGGGGCCGCCGGCGACGTAGGTGCGGGTGCAGTCGGAGCGGTAGCCCGACGGCATGGTGCCGCCGATGTCGACCACCACCGGCTCGCCGGCGCCGATCGGCCGGTCGGAGGTGCCGTGGTGCGGGCTGGCGCCGTGCGGGCCGGCGGCCACGATAACGAAGTCCACCTCGGCGTGACCGGCGGCGCGGATCGCGG
>NZ_CADEAU010000147.1 GCF_902825405.1 Micromonospora maritima
CGGCTCCAGCAGCCGGCGCAGCCGGGCCGGCGACGGGTCCGCCGCCCCGCTCAGGTAGCGCCGCTGCCGGCTCCGCGCCGAGCAGGCCACGTGCAGCTCGCGTACGGCCGGCACGTCCTCGACGGTGGCCGGCCGCACCGACACCTCCGCGCCGTCGGGCAGCACCAGCGTGACCCGGTCGACGTCCCGGCGGGCCAGCGTCGCCGCCAGCTCGACCACGGCCTGTGCCCGGGCGTACTCGGCCGGGGTGAAGCTCGGCTCCCGGCGGCGCAGCTCGTAGCCGCCGCCCGCCGGGTCGGTGAGCAGCATGGTGGTGCCGCCCACACCGCCGGACGCGGCGGTCGGGGTCGGACGCCAGGTCACCGCGTCGGCGCCGAGCAGCGTCCGCAGTGTCGCGCCGGCCGCCTCCGGGTCGCGCACCAGCCGGCCGGCCAGGCCGAGCACCCGGGTCGGCTCGTCGGCCAGCCCACGGGCCTCGCTGCGCGCCACCCAGCAGTCCCGCCCCCGGCCCCGTTCCACGGCGGCCCGCAGCTCGGCCTCGGTGACCTGCTCGGGCGCGTCGACCAGGAAGTCGTCGACCGCCCCGACCTCGGTGGTGTGCACCTGCACGGTGAGGATGTTGACCCCGCGCAACGCGAGGCTCGCCGTGAGCACCGACAGGTAACCCGGCCGGTCGTCCACGGTGGCTCGGATCCGCCAGAGCGCCATGGTTGTCTCCCTTCCTCACCCCCGACCATGCCGGCCGCCTGTTGCGACCCCGTTGCCCCCGGGTGACGCGGCGCGACGGGTCAGGTGATGGTGGTCACCGGCGGAGCGCCGACCAGGTCCAGCCGGTCGCCGAGGATCACCGCGCTGGCGCGGACGAGCTGGGCGAGCCGGTCCACCTCGGTGGAGTGGAACCCGGCGGCCGCGAGCGGTTCGCTGTGGTCGCGGGCGACCACCAGCACCAGGCCGGCCCGGCCGAAGGGGGCGACCGCGTAGTGGTGCCCGTCCGGCCCGGTCAGGGCACGGGCCCGCAGCGGGGTCACCTCGGGCAGCCGGGGCGGGGTCGGGGCACGCCAGCTCGCGTGCCCGACCGTGGCCGTGCCGCACTCGCCGCTGCGCGAGGCCCAGTCCAGCGGGACCACGGCGGCCACCGCCCAGTCCGCGGCGAGCAGCCCGGGTACGGCGTCGACGAGCGTGGCCACCCCGTCGGTCGGGTTGGCCGCCACCTGGGCGAGCAGCTCGGCGTCCTGACCGGTGGTGGTGGGTGCGCCGATCGCCCGCCACACCCCGTCCACCCGGACGCCGGGGATCGCGGCCAGCCCGGCGAGCAGCCGTTCCACCCGCGCCGCGCCCGGCCAGACCACCGTGAAGTCGTCGACAGCCCGCCCGCCGAGCCGTTCCAGGACCACCACCTGCACGATGTCGGCGCCGGAGACGCCGAGCGTCCGGGCCACCTGGCCGAGCGTGCCCGGACGGTCCGGCAGGGTCACCCGAACTCTCAGCAGCATGTCTGTCCCCTCCGCTCGGCGGGCCGGCCCGACGGCCGGCAGGCTGGGCACCAGCCTGCCGGCTGACCATTTCGCCCCCGTTGCAGCGGCATGTCCCGCCGGGAAAATCCGACCTTGACAAGAAAGCTGAGCTGCCATCAACTATTCGGATGACCGATCCGGCCGTCGACGCTGCCCGGCCCCCGACCGGTCCGGCCCCGCGCGGGCTCGACCTCGACCGGCTCGCCGCCCACCTCGCCACGCACCGGCCGGATCTGGCCGGGCCGTTGTCGGCGCGGCTGATCGCCGGCGGCAAGTCCAACCTGACCTACCTGCTGCGCGCCGGTGACCGCGAGGTGGTGCTGCGGCGCCCCCCGCTCGGGCACGTGCTGGCCACCGCGCACGACATGGCCCGGGAACACCGGGTGATCTCGGCGCTCGCCCCGACCGGGGTGCCGGTCCCCGAGGCGCTGCTGCTCTGCCCGGACGACAGCGTGATCGGCGCGCCGTTCTACCTGATGGCGAAGGTCGACGGCGAGGTCTACCGACGGCGGGAGCAGACCGACGCGCTCACCGCCGACCAGCGGCGTGACCTGGCCATGGGGATGATGGACACGCTCGCCACGCTGCACCGGGTGGACCCGGCCGAGGTCGGGCTGGCCGACTTCGGCCGACCGGACGGCTACCTGGCCCGGCAGGTGCGCCGCTGGGCCGGCCAGCTCGACCGCTCCCGCAGCCGCCCGCTGCCCGGCATCGACGAGCTGCGTGACGCGCTGGCCGGCAGCGTGCCGGAGGGCGCGAACGCGGGCCGGATCGTGCACGGCGACTACCGGCTGGACAACCTGCTCGCCACCGTCGACCCGGTGGCGGTGCGGGCCGTGCTCGACTGGGAGATGGCCACGCTGGGCGACCCGCTCGCCGACCTCGGCCTGCTCCTGACCTACTGGGACGTGCTCGGTGACAGCGACCGGGCCGAGGGCAACCCGGTGGCCGACGGCATCGGCCCCCGGGCCGGCTTCCCCACCGGGGCCGAGCTGATCGCGCGCTACGCCGGCCGCAGCGACGTGGACGTCGGCCCGCTGCACTGGCACGTGGCACTCGGCTGTTTCAAGCTCGCGGTGATCTGCGAGGGCATCCACTACCGGCACACCCTCGGGCAGACGCTCGGCGAGGGGTTCGACCGGATCGGCGAGATGGTGGAGCCGCTGGTCGCGCACGGTCTGCACGCGGTGAGGGAGAAGTAGATGGAGTTCGCGTACGACGACCGGACGGTCGAACTGCGGCAGCGGCTGGAGGCGTTCCTCACCGAGTGCGTCCACCCGGCCGAGCCGGTGCACCACGAGCAGGTACTCGCGGCCGGCGACCCGTGGGCCCGCCCGCCGGTGATGGACGAGCTGAAGGCCGAGGCCCGGGCCCGGGGCCTGTGGAACCTGTTCCTGCCCGACGCCCGCTACGGCGCCGGCCTGACCAACCTCCAGTACGCGCCGCTGGCCGAGCTGACCGGCCGCAGCCCGCACCTGGCCCCGGAGGCGCTCAACTGCGCCGCGCCGGACACCGGCAACATGGAGCTGCTCGCCGAGTTCGGCTCCGACGCGCAGCGGGAGCGCTGGCTCGCGCCGCTGCTCGCCGGCGAGATCCGGTCGGCGTTCTGCATGACCGAACCGGAGGTCGCCTCCTCCGACGCGACGAACATCGCCACCCGGATCACCCGCGACGGCGACCACTACGTGGTCGACGGCCGCAAGTGGTGGTCGTCCGGGGCGATGGACCCGCGTTGCGAGATCTTCATCGTGATGGGCAAGACCGACCCGGACGCCGACCGGCACCGCCAGCAGAGCATGATCCTGGTCCCCCGGGACACCCCGGGCGTGACCGTCCGACGCGGGATGACGGTCTTCGGCTACAGCGACGCCCCGCACGGCGGGCACGCCGAGATCGACTTCACCGGCGTCCGGGTGCCGGCGGAGAACCTGGTCGGGGCCGAGGGCACCGGCTTCGCCATCGCCCAGGCCCGCCTCGGTCCCGGCCGGATCCACCACTGCATGCGGCTGGTCGGCATGGCCGAGCGGGCCCTGGAGCTGCTCTGCCGGCGCACCCTGGACCGGGTGGCGTTCGGCCGGCCGCTCGCCGAGCAGGGCGTGGTGCGGGAGTGGATCGCCGAGTCCCGGGTCCGGATCGAGCAGGCCCGCCTGCTGGTGCTCAAGACCGCCTGGCTGATGGACACCGTCGGCAACAAGGGCGCGCACACCGAGATCCAGGCCATCAAGATCGCCACCCCGGCCATGGCCGAGTGGGTGATCGACAAGGCGATCCAGGCGTACGGCGGGGCCGGCGTCAGCCAGGACACCCCGCTCGCCGCGCTCTGGGCCCAGGCCCGGACGCTGCGTCTCGCCGACGGCCCGGACGAGGTCCACCGGGCGTCCCTGGCCCGCCGCGAACTGCGCCGCTGGTCCTGACCTGCCCCGCCGCCGCAGGGGCGGTGGGGTCAGGCGGAGGCGCGGTGGATCAGCTCGGTGTCCAGCAGCACGTGCGGCGAGGGCACCTCGTCGCCCCGGATGCGGGAGACCAGCAGCCGGGCCATCTGCCGGCCCATCTCCTCCACCGGCTGGAACACCGTGGTCAGCGGCGGCTCGGCCTGACGCGCGATCGGGGCGTCGTCGAAGCCGATCACCGCCACGTCCTGGGGCACCCGCCGGCCGGCCTCGCGCAGCGCGCGCAACGCGCCGAACGCCATCAGGTCGGAGGCGACGAAGACGGCGTCCAGGTCCGGGCAGGTCTCCAGCAGCCGGCGCATGGCGGCGGTGCCGCTGCCCTCGCTGAAGTCCCCGTACGCGATCAGGCCGGGGTCGACCCTGCCCCCCGCGGCGCGCACCGCCTCCTGGTAGCCGGAGAGCCGCGCCAGGCCGGCGCCCATGTCCTGCGGGCCGGCGATGGTGGCGACCCGGCGGCGCCCCTGGGCGAACAGGTGCTCCACCGCCTGGCGGGCCCCGCCGACGTTGTCCACGTCGACGAACCACGCCGGCTGCGCGTTCGGGTGCAGCATCCGGGCCGGCCGGCCACCGAGCACCGCGGGCAGGCCGCGCTCCTCCAGCAGCGTGGGCAGCGGGTCGGAGTCGTGCAGGGAGAGCAGCAGCACGCCGTCGACGTGCTGGTTGGTGAGGTGGTGCTCGACCCGCTCCCGCTCGATCGGCGACTGCACCATGGCCAGCCAGAGCTGCATGGGCGTCTCCACCAGCCCGGAGCTGACGCCCCGGACGATGGCGGCGAAGAACGGTTCGGTGAAGACCCGCTCCCCCGACTCGGAGACGACGAGCGCCACCGAGTCGGTCCGCTGGGTGACGAGCGCCCGGGCGGCCCGGTTGGGCACGTAGCCCAGCTCGGCGATGGCCTGCTGGACGGCGGCCCGGGCCTCCGGGCTGACCTGCGGCGAGCCGTTGACCACGCGGGATACCGTGCCGCGCCCGACGCCGGCGCGGGCCGCGACCGCGTCGAGGGTCGGGCGCCCGAGCGAGCGGGTGCGCTGCGTTGTCATCGTCTGTGCTCCTCCGACGGTCGGGCGGGCCCGGCACCGATTGAGGCGTCGGTGCCGGGCCGCCCGTTACTGGCTGGCCCAGCTTATTGTGCGGCCAGGCCGTTGCGTCGGATCACGTCGGCGTACCACCTGGCGCTGGACTTCGCGATCCGGGCCTGGTTGTCGTAGTCGACGTAGACCATGCCGAACCGCTTCGTGTAGCCCCAGGCCCACTCGAAGTTGTCCATCAGTGACCAGGCGAAGTAGCCCTTGAGCGGCACTCCGGCCTCGATCGCGGCGTGCGCCGCGCGCAGGTGCGAGGCGAAGTAGGCCAGTCGGTCCGGGTCGTCCACCTCGCCGTCGACCACCGTGTCGACGAACGCCGACCCGTTCTCGGTGACGTAGAGCGGCAGGTCGGTGTACTCCCGGTGGACCCGCTCCAGCGTCTCCACCAGGCCCGGGGCGTCGATCTCCCAGTCCATGTCGGTGACCGGCACGCCGCGGGTGACGAACCGCACGTCCTCGCTGCCCGGCCAGCAGGACGGTGCCCGCCAGTAGGGCTCCGGCTCTGCCCCCTCGACCGGCGCGGCGACCACGTGCCGGCTGTAGTAGTTGACGCCGACCATGTCCAGCGGGGTCGAGATGGTCGCCAGGTCGCCGTCGCGGACGTGCCCGAGGTCGGTGATCCCGCGCAGGTCGGCGACCAGGTCCGCCGGGTACGCGCCGCGCAGCACCGGGTCCAGGAAGAACCGGTTCGCCAGCGCGTCGATCCGGCGGGCCGCGTCGGCGTCCGCCGCCGACCCGGAGGCCGGGGTGACCGGGTAGAGGTTCACCGTGATGCCGAGCTGCGCCTCCGGGCGGGACGCCCGGACCGCCTGCACGGCCAGGCCGTGCCCCAGCATCAGGTGGTGTCCGGCCCGGACCGCGTCCGCGCCGTCCGAGCGGCCCGGCGCGTGCACGCCGGAGCCGTAGCCGAGGAACGCCGAGCACCACGGCTCGTTCAGCGTGGTGAAGTACGTCACCCGGTCGCCGAGCGCGTCGGCGACGAGCTGCGCGTACTCGGCGAACCGGCCGGCGGTGTCGCGGGCCGGCCAGCCGCCGGCGTCCTCCAGCGGCTGGGGCAGGTCCCAGTGGTAGAGCGTCACCCACGGCTCGATGCCGTGGCCGAGCAGCTCGTCGACCAGCCGGCGGTAGAAGTCCATCCCCTCCTGGTTGATCCCGCCGGCGCCGCCCGGCTGCACCCGCGGCCAGGACACGGAGAAGCGGTAGGACCGCAGCCCGAGGTCGGCCATCAGCCGCACGTCGTCCGGCATCCGGTGGTAGTGGTCGCAGGCCACGTCGCCGGTGTGCCCGGCCACCGTCCGACCCTCGGTGTGGCTGAAGGTGTCCCAGATCGACGGCGTACGGCCGCCCTCCGTCGCCGCGCCCTCGATCTGGTACGCGGCGGTCGCCGCGCCCCAGAGGAAGCCGGGCGGGAAGGTCAGGGCCGGGCCCCCGTCGAGGACGCCGACGGCGGGCGGGCTGGCTGGGTTGCTCACGACTTGACGGCGCCTTCCATGATGCCGCCGATGATCTGGCGGCCGAACAGAACGAACACGACGAACAGGGGCAGGGTGGCGATCAACGTGCCGGCGAAGATCTGGGAGTTGTCGGCGAAGTAGGCGGTGTTGAGGCTGCGCAGCGAGATCTGGACGGTGGGGTTGGACGGGTCGGCCAACACCACGAACGGCCAGAAGAACTGGTTCCACTGTTCCATGAAGGTGAGCAGGCCGAGCACCGCGGCGGCGGGCCGCAGCGCGGGCGCCACCACGTGCCAGTACACCCTCCAGGTGGAGCAGCCGTCCACCCGGGCGGCCTCGATCAGCTCGTTCGGGACCGCCTGCTCGGCGTACTGGCGCATCATGAAGATCCCGAAGCCGCCGATGAGGAACGGCACGGTCACCGACGGCATGGTGTTGAGCCAGTCCAGCTTCGCCATCAGGATGTAGAGCGGGAGCACGCCGAGCTGGATCGGCACCATCATCGAGGCGAGGATGATCAGCAGCAGCGCGTTCTTGCCCCGGAACCGGAGCTTGGCGAACGCGAAGCCGGCGAGCGAGCCGAAGAAGACCGTGGCGACGGTGATCGTCCCGGAGACCAGGAACGAGTTCAGCAGCCCCTTGACGATGTTGGCGTCGCCGTTGGCGAGCACCCGCTCGATGTTCTCGCCGAGCTTGCCGCCGGGCAGGAACGGCGGCGGCCAGGAGTTGGCCGCGTCGTTCGTCCGGGAGGCGATCACGATCATCCAGTAGAACGGGAACAGCGACAGGATCACGCCGAGGACCAGGCCGAACCAGGTGAGCGGGCTGGCCTTCCAGAGTCGCTCGGCCTGGTGGGTGGCCTTCGCCGGCGCGGTCGGCCGGGTGGGTGGGCGGAGCGTGGTGGTCGTCATCTCGTCACCTCACTTGTCGGAGCTGATGCGGCGGGCGAGCAGGTAGTTGATCGCCGACATCAACGCGATGAGCACGAAGAGCACGAGCGCGACCGCCCCGGCGTACCCCCACCGGAAGCGCTGGTTCATCACGTCGAGCAGGTACATCGTGATGGTCTGGAACTGCCCCTCCGAGCCGCCGGAGAGGCCGCCCGAGCCGCTGGTGAACAGCAACGGTTCGGTGAAGAGCTGGAGCCCGCCGATGGTCGAGATGATCAGCGTGAAGATGATCGTCGGACGCAGCTGCGGGACCGTGATCGACCAGAACTGCCGCCGCCGGGAGGCCCCGTCCAGCGCCGCGGCCTCGTACATGTCCTTGCTGATCGACTGCATGGCGGCCAGGTAGATCAGCGCGTTGTAGCCGACCCAGCGCCAGTCGACCATGGTGGAGATGGCGAACCAGGAGGCGAAGCGGTTCGCCCGCCAGTCGATCGGGTCCAGGCCGATGCTGTCGAGCAGCCAGTTGACCAGGCCGAAGTCCTTGGCGTAGATCATCGAGAAGATCAGCGCGACCACCGCGGTCGAGGTGATGATCGGCATCGCGATGGCCATCCGGAAGAAGGTCTGCGCACGCAGCCTCCGGTTCAGCGCGTTGGCCAGCATCAGCGCCAGCAGCAGCTGGGGCACGGTGGAGAGCACGAACATGCCGAACGTGTTCACCACCGCGTTCCAGAACTGCGGGTCGTCGGTGATCAGTTCGACGAAGTTGTCCAGCCCGACGAACGAGATCGTCGGGTTCAGCGGGGACCGGTCGGTCAGCGCGATCCAGACCGTGTACGCGATGGGATACGCGCTGAACACCGCGAAGATCAGGAAGAACGGCAGGACGTACAGGTAGGGCGAGTACTTCAGGTCCAGCTTGGTCGCTGAGGCGGCGCGACGGTGCGCGGGACGGGCGGCGCGCGGCGGACCGGGCTCGGGCGGCGCCGTGGCGTGCAGGTCGAGGCTCATGGGGAGTCCTTCTCCTCGGCCGGCGTCACCCGCCACACGGGCGACGCCGGGCTCTGCGGGCACCGCGGGCGGCTCAGCCGGGTCATTTACCGGCGGCCGCACCGTTCTTCAGGGCCGCCTGCCACTGCTCGTCGGCCGACTTGCCCTGCTCCACGGCGCGCAGCGTGTTCTCCACGGCGGTGCGGACCGCGTTGTTCTTCGGGCCGAGGTAGACCGGCTTCAGGTCGGTGGCGCCGGCGGCGAAGATCTTGCCGACCGGGGCCTTGCTGAAGTAGTCGTTGGTCGAGTCGGCCACGGCCGGGTCGGTCAGCGCCTGCGGGTTCGACGGCAGGTTGCCGACCGCCTTGAACGCGCCGATCTGGCCCTGCGCGCTGGTCAGGAACTTGGCCAGCTCGGCGGCCTCCTTCTGGTGCTTGCTCGACTTCGGCACGCCGAGGAAGGAACCGCCCCAGTTGCCGCCGTTGCCGGGGGCCTTGGCGACGTCCCACTTGCCGGCCGCCGCGTCACCGGCCTGGCCCTTGATGACACCGGTCATCCACGCCGGGCAGGCGATGGTGGCGAAGGTGCCGTTCTTGAAACCGGCGTTCCACTCGTTGGAGAAGGACTGCAGGTTGTTCGACAGCCCGGCGGCGATCATCTTGGTGGTCAGCTGGTAGGCCGCCTGCACGTCCGGGTTCTGGTCGATGACCATCTTGTTGCTCTTGTCGTAGTACGTGTAGCCGGTGCCCTGGCCCGCGATCTGCATCAGCACCACGTTGTAGAAGTTGGTCGCCGAGTCGACGAACTTGTGCTTCTTGTCGGCGGCGGCGAACTTCTGGCCGGTGGCGATGAACTGGTCCCAGGTGGGCCAGAGCGCGCCGACCTGCTCGCGGTCGGTGGGCAGGCCGGCGGCCTTGAACAGGTCGCTGCGGTAGCACAGCGCCATCGAGCCGACGTCGGTGCCGAGGCCCAGCACCTTGCCGTCGGGGGTGGTGCCCTGCTCCCACTTCCACGGCAGGAAGTTGCCCTTGAGGTCGTTCGCGCCGTGGTCGGCGAGGTTCACGAACTTGTCGGCCTGCGCGTAGAACTGGACGATGGTGCCCTCCTCCAGGGCCACCACGTCGCCGGCACCCGACCCGGCGGTGATCTGCTGGGTCAGGCGGGTGTTGTAGTCACCCAGGCCGAGGCCCTTGCCGCGCTCCTGGATCTTGACGTTCGGGTGGTCGGCTTCGTACTGCTTGTACAGCTCTTCGTAGCCGAAGCCCTGGTCGCCGAAGACGTCGACGACCAGGGTCACCGGACCGCTGCTGTCGCCGCTGTCCGACGAGTCGTCGCCGCAGGCGGTGGCGGTGGCGAGCACCGCGACGGACGCGAGCGCGATGGCCGCGAGCTGCCGACGGCGGATTGGGACGCTCATCCGAGACCCCTCTTTCGGTGGTGAGGCGCTATCTGTGTGGTGGGGGGTGCGTGTCGCGCGAACCGGAGGAGGCAGGGATGAGACCGACGCCACTCGCGGGAGCGCTCCCATGAGATTGCCGGCAGGTGTCAGGGGTGTCAATAGACCGGTGGGAGCGTTCCCATTTCGTTACCGCCTCATCCCCGGGGCCGAATCCCCGGGGGCGGCGCGGTCAGCAGCAGCGGCGCAGCAGGACC
Organism: Micromonospora maritima; assembly: GCF_902825405.1. Taxonomy (GTDB): domain Bacteria; phylum Actinomycetota; class Actinomycetes; order Mycobacteriales; family Micromonosporaceae; genus Micromonospora; species Micromonospora maritima. The sequence goes on from NZ_CADEAU010000147.1 coordinate 10,037, forward strand.
GTGGCGCGGTCCGGATCGAACCCGGCCGGGTCGAACGCCGGGCCGGCCCAGTCCCGCATCGCCTGGTGCTCGGGGTGCGCCGGGTCGGCGAGCGCGGCCAGCAGGACGGCGTATCCGCCCGGGCCGCCCACGTCCTCCGGCGGGCAGGCCCGCTCGCCGTCCAGGCAGACCGGGTAACGCTCGTCCGGGTCGGCGGCGCAGACGTCCTCCACCACCAGGTCGTGCTCCCACCAGTCACCGAAGTCGTAGGTGTAGCGGAACCGGTCGCCCTTGCCGACCACCGCGTCCAGCCGGACGTCCAGCTCGTCGCGCAACGCCAGCTCGCCGCCCGGATCGGGCTCGCCGTACTGCCGCCCGTCGACGTCGAACGAGTGCAGGTGGCAGTCGCGCCAACCCATCGCGTGCTGGAGCACCCGGTGCAGACGGTCCAGGGTGTAGCCACCGGGAACCAGCACCCGCCGCCACACCGGCGGCCGGACCCCGGCCAGCGACACCAACAGCTGGAAGATCTGACGCGACACGCGGTCCCATCCTTCCTCGGCATAGGCTGCCGGCATGATCTGCCGAGCCTGCCGGGAGCGGCGGCACGACGACTGTCCTGGCCGGAAGTGGTGCGACTGCCAGCACCGTACCGCCGAACCCACCCCTCCGGTCACCGGTCCGGCCGGCGAATGACCGTCGGAAGCCCGATCGAACGGATCTGGCCGGCACCCGTCACCGGCGCGCTGACCGACCCGCAGCTGACCGCGCTCTACGGCCGCGTCGAGCGTCCGCACCTGCGGGTGAACTTCGTCGCCAGCGCGGACGGCGCGGTCACCCTGGACGGCTACTCGGCCGGGCTGTCCGGCGAGCCGGACAAGCGCGTGTTCGGGCTGCTGCGGATGCTCTGCGACGGCCTCCTCGTGGCGGCCGGCACGCTGCGCCACGAGGGATACCGCGCGGTCCGGCTCAGCGCCGAGCGGCGGGCCTGGCGCCGCGAACGAGGGCTGGCCGAGTTCCCCACCCTGGTGGTGGTCTCCGGCTCGCTCGACCTCGACCCGGCCCAGGCCTGCTTCGCCGACGCCCCGGTCCGCCCCCTGGTGCTCACCCGCTCCGGCGCGGAGGCACCGGCCGGACTGACCGAGGTGGCCGACCTGCTCCGGTGCGGCGACGAGCGCGTCGACCTGGCCGCCGGCCTGGCCGAGCTGCGCCGTCGTGGCCTGGGGCAGGTGCTCTGCGAGGGCGGCCCGCACCTGTTCGGCGCGCTCACCGCGGCCGACCTGGTCGACGAGCTGTGCCTGACCGTGGCGCCGCTGCTCGCCGGGGCCGGACCCGGGCGGATCACCGCCGGGGACGGCAGCGTCCCGCGCCACCTGCCGCTGCGCCACGTGCT
>NZ_CADEAU010000148.1 GCF_902825405.1 Micromonospora maritima
CACGCCGCCGAGCTGGCCGGGCGGGCGGCCCCCGAAGGCTCACCGGACGGCCTGCGGCTGCTGACCGATCTGATCAACTGGCTGTTCGTGATGGACGACGCCTGCGACGACGACGGTCTGGGCGCGGACCCCACCCGGCTCGCCCCGACCGTGGCGGCGCTGCTGGCCGTGCTCGACCGGCACGGCGACCCGGACACGCCCAGGCCGACCCACGTCGGGCCGCTCGCGGTCGCGCTCGACGACCTGTGCCGCCGGGCCCGTGGGAAGCGGCAACCCGCGTTGCTGCTGCGCCTGGTCAGCCAGTTGCGGGAGTACCTGCTGGCGCTGCTGTGGGAGGCGGCCAACCGGGAGCACCGGCGGGTGCCCGGGGTGTCCGAGTACACCCAGATGCGCCGGCACACCGGCGGCGTACGCCCCAGCTTCACCATGACCGACCTGGCCCGCGCGTCCCGGACCGGCCCGGCACAGCGGTCCGAGCCGGCGCTGGCCGCGCTGGACGCCCTCGCCACCGACCTGGTGTGCTGGTGCAACGACCTGTTCTCCTACGACAAGGAGCGCGGTGTCGCGCCGGAGGCGCACAACCTGGTCACCACGATCGCGGGTGAGAACGGACACGACGAGCCGGCGGCGCTGCGGGCGGCGGCGGCCCGGTTCAACACCGCTCTGGCGACCTACGCGGAGCGGGACGCGGCGTTGGCGATCGGGGCCGACGACGGGGTGCGGGCGTTCCTGGACACCCGGCGGGACTGGATCCGGGCCACGTACGACTGGTCCCGCGCGGCCGCCCGGTACACCTGACTCCGGGTTCCACGAGGCGGGACCGGCATCGTACGCGCCTTCCGGGGCTAGCCGCTGCCCCGGTGCAGGCAATACCCTTCGGTAACCGCAGATCGGCGTGACCCCCGTCACGTCCCTCCACCCTGAAGGCGGCTACAGCGATGGCTCTCGATGTACCGTACCGTTCCGTACCCGACATGTTTCTCAAGCGCGTGGCGGATTCCCCCGACCGGCACGCCTTCGCCCACCCCGCACCCGACGACTCGGGCCCGGTCTGGCTGACGTGGGAGCAGGTCGGGCAGCGCGCCAAGGCGATCGCCTCCGGGCTGCACGGGCTCGGTGTCGGCCTGGAGGACCCGGTGGCGATCCTGGCCAACACCCGGCTGGAGTGGGTGCTCGCCGACTTCGGCATCATGTGCGCCGGCGGGGCCACGACCACCGTCTACCCGACCACCGAGCCCGACGACGCGGTCTACATCATCGCCGACTCCGGGTCGCGGGTGCTGTTCGCGGAGAACCCGGCGCAGGCGGCGAAGATCGCCGGCGCGGACCTGCCCGCGCTGACCCACGTGGTGCTCTTCGACGGCACGCCCGACCCGGCGGCCGGCGTACCCCAGCTCACCCTGGCCGAGCTGGAGGAGCGCGGGGCCGCCGCGCTCGGCGCCGAGCCCGACCTGATCGACATGCTGGTCGCGGGCATCGGGCCGGACCACCTGGCCACCCTGATCTACACCTCGGGCACCACCGGCCGCCCGAAGGGCGTGGAGCTGCTGCACGGCGGCTGGTGCTGGGAGGGCGTGGCGCAGGCCGAGCTGGGCCTGCTGCGGGTCGACGACCTGCAGTACCTGTGGCTGCCGCTGTCCCACTCGTTCGGCAAGACGCTGCTCTGCGGCGCCACCCACGTGGGCCTGCCCACCTACGTCGACGGCCGGGTGGACAAGCTGGTCGAGCTGCTCGGCGTGGTCCGCCCGACGCTCATGTGCGGCGCTCCCCGGGTCTTCGAGAAGGTCTACAACAAGGCGGTCACCACCGCGCAGGGCGCCGGCGGCGCGAAGGCCAAGATCTTCGCCTGGGGTGTCTCCGTCGGCAAGGAGAAGGTCGCGCTGGAGCAGGCCGGCAAGCCGGTCCCGACCGGCCTGCGGCTGAAGTACGCGCTCGCCGAGAAGCTCGTGTTCAGCAAGCTCCAGGCCCGGCTCGGCGGCCGGATGCGGGTGCTGGTCTCCGGCGCGGCGCCGCTGAGCAAGGAGATCGCCACGTTCTTCGCCGCCGCGAACCTGCCCATCTCCGAGGGATACGGCCTGACCGAGACCAGTGCCGGCGCCTTCGTCAACCCGCCCGGCGGCCTGAAGATCGGCAGCGTGGGCCGGGCCATGGGCGACCTGGAGTGCCGGATCGACACCGACGGCGAGATCCTGGTGCGCGGTCGTCCGGTCATGCGCGGCTACCACAACCTGCCGCAGGAGACCGCCGAGGCGTTCACCGACGACGGCTTCTTCCGCACCGGCGACATCGGCACCCTCGACGATGACGGCTACCTGCGCATCACCGACCGGAAGAAGGACCTGGTCAAGACGTCCGGCGGCAAGTACGTCGCGCCGTCGCACATCGAGGGCATGTTCAAGGCGGTCTGCCCGTACACCTCCCAGGCGGTGGTGATCGGCCAGGCCCGCAACTACTGCACCATGCTGGTCACGCTCGACCCGGACGCAATCAAGGGCTGGGCCGCCGGCACCCCGCTGGAGGGCAGCGACTACACCACGATCGTCACCTCGCCGCAGGCGCGGGAGATGGTCGAGGGCTACGTGGCCGAGCTGAACACCAGGCTCAACCGCTGGGAGACGATCAAGAAGGTGACGATCCTCCCCCGCGACCTCACCATCGAGGACGGTGAGGTCACCCCGTCGCTGAAGATCAAGCGCCGCAGCGTGGAGACCAACTTCGCCGGCGAGATCGACAAGATGTACGAGGGCACGCTCGCCGAGCTGTAGGCGACGCCCGCGAGGCCGCACCGGCCGTGCCCCACCGTCCCGGGGCACGGCCGGTCGGCCTCCTTCCCGGCGCGTGCATGGGTCACAGGTGCTCGCGCCGCCACCGGCTCTGCTCGGCCTCCGACGCGAGCTGCTCCTCCAGCGCGAGCTGGCGAACCCGGTGCCGCCGGCCGTCCTCGCTGCGCGTCTCCCAGGCCACGCCGACGGCGGTGAGCACTGCCAGCACGCCCAACGCGGCCACCTCCGGCACCCGGAACGCGAACGGACCCGACAGGGCGAGCGCCGCCGCCGTGACCAGCAGCGGCCAGTGCGTCTCGCGCAGCGCCAGCCGCCAGCAGCCGGCGAGGCTGAGCAGGTAGAGCGCCACACCGCCGAACAGCACCCCGCCCCAGAAACCGCCGAGCGGCCACCCCCAGTCCGGTGTCTCCGGCGCGGCGACCTCGGCCAGCAGGTCCTTGAGGCCGAGCGCGTAGAGGATGGTGCCGATGATCATCGGCAGGTGCAGGAACGTGTAGACGTCACGGGCCAACCGGCGCCGGGCAGCCTCGCCGCGGGCGTGGTGCAGGACCTGCTCCAGCGCGAACGCCAGGGTGTCGAAGTACGCCCACCAGAGCGCCGCCACGATCAGGATGCCGAGCAGCGCGGCCACCGCCACCGGGCCGGTCAGCGGCAGCCCGGTCTTCGGGCCGAGCCCGAGCGCGATGATCGACTCGCCGAGCGCGACGAGCACCATCAGCGCGTGCCGTTCCGCCCAGTGCCCGGCCGACGTCACCACCCACCAGCGCCGGGCCAGCGTCACCCCGACGACGTACTCGATCAGCAGCGCCAGCGTCCAGAGGAGCAGTTGCAGCACGACGGCGAGCCGCTTGTCCGACATCTCGGACCGGACGAAGCCGGCCACCACCAGCAGCACGGTGGCCACCGTCGGGACCAGGGCGCGCGTCAGCAACCGGCGGCGACCGACCGGATCGGAGCGCTCCGCCCAGCCGAGGATCGCGAGCTGCGCCATCCGGATCACGAAGTAGCTGCCGGCGAAGACCAGGGGACCGGGCAGCCCACCCGGCCGGTCCGTGAACGCGCTGGGCGCGCTGAGCACCAGCAGGAACGTCGCGGCCACGGTGACGAACCCGACCAGCGGCAGCACGCCCTGGTCGGCGCGCAGCGCGTTGCCCATCCGGACGAACCCGGTCCACGACCACCACAACAGCGCCAGCACCAGCAGGAAGCGGTAGAGGTTGACCGGGGTGAGTTCGCTGGCGGTGAGCGTGGTGACGCTCAGGAACGCGAAGACGAACACCAGGTCGTAGAAGAGTTCCAGCCGGGTGGTCCGGGAGCCCGGCGCGCCGGGCCGGACCGACCACGACCACCGCCCACCGCCCCCGTTGCCCACCCGCGCAGTCTGCGGGGCCGGGCCGACCCGGTGACCCGCTTCCCCGGACACCCACCGGATCGGGCGGCCCCCGGTCAGGCGATGACGCTCGGCTCCCGCCACTGCGGCCGGCCGGCCCGGTCCAGGTCGTACCGGACCGCGGCGAGCCGGCCGACCGCCTCCACCAGCTCGGCTGCCGGCAGCGTGAAGGGCAGCCGGAGGAACCGCTCCAGCGTCCCGTCCAGGCCGAACCGGGGGCCGGGCGCCAGCCGAACGCCCACCTCCTCGGCGGCCCGGGCCAGCGCGCTGGAGATCGGGCCGTCCAGCTCGGCCCAGAGCGTGACGCCGCCGCGCGGCACGGTGATCCGCCAGTCCGGGAGCCGCTCGGCCAGCGCCGCGACCAGGGCGTCCCGCTGGGCGGCCAGCTGCGCCCGGCGGGCGGTCACGATGGCCGGCGCCTGGGCGAGCAGGTGCACCGCGACGAGTTGGTCGAGCACCGGGCTGGCCATGTCCACCCCGACCCGGGCCGCGGCCAGGCGCTGCACCTGGGGCGCGGAGGCGCGCACCCAGCCGATCCGCAGGCCACCCCAGTAGGGCTTGCTCATCCCGCCGATGCTGATCACCCGGGAGTGCCTGTCGAAGACCGCCACCGGGGGCGGCAGCGGGGTGCCGTCCAGCGGCAGGTCGACGAAGGACTCGTCCACCACCAGGTCGGTGCCGGCCGCGTGGGCGGCGCCCACCAGCCGCTCGCGCAGGTCGGCGGCCATCAGGTGACCTGTCGGGTTGTGGAACTCCGGGATCAGGTACGCGAGCTTCGGCCGGGTCTGCCGGATGCTGCCGAGCAGCAGGTCGGCGTCCCAGCCGTCGTCGGAGAGCCCGTGGGTGGTGATCCGGGCCCGGCGGGCCGCGAGCGCGGCGAGCGCGTTGGGATAGGTGGGCGACTCCACCAGCACCCCGCCCCCGGGCGACAGGGCCAGCCGCAGCACGAGGTCCAGCGCGTGCTGGGTGCCGCTGGTGACCATGATCTGCTCCGGGCTGGTGGGCAGCCCGCGTTCGGTGTAGCCGCGGGCGACCGCCTCGCGCAGCTCGATGATGCCGGTCGGGTGGTAGCCGGCGCCGCCGAGGTAGCGGGGCAGGTCCTCGGCGGCCGCCCGGGCGGCCGGGACGAGCTGGGCCGGCGCGGAGAGCGCGGCCACCCCGAGGTCGATCATGTCCCGGTCGTCCAGCGGTGTCCACAGGCCGGTACTGGCGACCCGGTGGGTGCCCGGCAGCATGGTCCAGCTCCCGGCCCCGCGCCGGCTGGCCAGGTGGCCGGTCTCCCGCAGCTCCCGGTACGCGGCGGTGACGGTGGTCCGGCTGATCCGCAACGCCTCGGCCAGCTCGCGCTCGGCCGGCAGGCGGACCCCGAGGGGCAGCCGGCCGTCGGCGAGCAGGCCCCGGACGGCGCCGGCGAGCGCGGCGTAGTCGGGGCTGCGCCGGCGACCGGGCAGTGCGTGCCACTGGCCGAGCAGACGCGCCAATTGGACGCCGCGTACCTGGGTCGTCATGGCCACACCTCCGGAATTGGCCCCCTTGCACTCCGCAATTGGCCCCTAGGGTGGCATGCATGGCTCAGCTTGGCAATCTCCGGCACCGGCCGGCGCGACGGCTCACCCAGCTCTACGCCGGTCTCGCCCTCTACGGCGTGAGCATGGCGCTGATGATCCGCTCCGGACTCGGCCTGGACCCCTGGGACGTGTTCCACCAGGGGCTCGCCCGGCAGACCGGCCTCTCCTTCGGCACCGTCACCATCGCCGTCGGCGCGCTCGTGCTGCTGCTCTGGATCCCGCTGCGGCAACGCCCCGGCCTGGGCACGGTGAGCAACGTCGTGGTCATCGGACTGGTCGTCGACGCCACCCTGGCCGTCCTGCCGCCGGGCGAGGGTCTGCCGGTGAGCGCCGCGCTGCTCGTCGTCGGCATCGTCGCCAACGGCGCGGCCACCGGCCTCTACCTGGGCGCCGGGCTCGGCCCCGGTCCGCGCGACGGCCTGATGACCGGATTCGTCGCCCGCCACCCCCGCTGGTCGGTCCGGCTGGTGCGGACCGTCATCGAGGTCACCGTGCTGGCGCTGGGCTGGCTGCTCGGCGGCACGGTCGGGCTCGGCACCGTGGCCTACGCGCTCGCCATCGGACCGCTCGCCCAGGTGTTCATCCCGATGTTCGCCATCCCCACCCGACCGGCGGACGCCTACGCTACGTGACCACCGCCGGGCCGACCGCCACCGGATGGGACGAGTCGGACGGCTCTGAGCTGCGACGACGTACCGGACCGAAACCAGGTGTTTTCTCCGCCGCCGTCGCCGGGCATCATTCGTGCATGGGGGAGAACGGATGGCGTTGGAGCGACGCCTGGATCTTCGTCGCGTTGGTCATCGCGAGCGGTGCCGGCCGGCACCGCCGGGCCGCCGCGACACGCCGTCCCGAGGGGGTGCGCCTCGCCGACGTCCTCTCCACCGCAGACCACCTCAACCAGGCCATTCCCGAGCGACACGAGGTCGAGGGGGCGGTCCGCCGGCTCGTCGGCGCGGGGCTGGTCAGCGTCGCCGACGGCTGGTTCCGGGTCACCCCGGACGGTGAGCGTCTCTGGCGCACCCGACCCAGCGCCGGGCTGGGCACCACCGTCGACACGGTGCAGGGCGTACTGAGCCGCCGGCACCCGCCGGGCGAGTCCGAGTGGCAGCTCCACGAGGACGACCACGCGGCCGCCGTGCAGGAGTACGTGGTCCGGTCGATCCCGATGCCGCGCCGCTCCCCCGAGGGGCACTCCGGCCGGCCCTGACCCCGCGGTCAGCGCACCGGGTGCCCGGCGCCGCGCAACGCGTCCTTGACCTCGCCGACGGTCAGCTCACCGAAGTGGAACACGCTCGCCGCGAGCACCGCGTCGGCGCCCGCGCCGACCGCCGGGGGGAAGTGCGCCACCGCGCCCGCGCCGCCGCTGGCGATCACCGGCACCTCGACCACCGCGCGGACCGCCTCGATCAACGGCAGGTCGAACCCGGTCTTGGTGCCGTCGGCGTCCATCGAGTTGAGCAGGATCTCGCCCGCGCCCAGCTCGGCGGCGCGCGCGGCCCACTCGACCGCGTCCAGTCCGGTGCCCCGACGGCCGCCGTGCGTGGTCACCTCGAAGCCGCTCGGCGTGGCGCCGGCCGGCGCGCGCCGCACGTCCAGCGAGAGCACCAGCACCTGACGGCCGAACCGGTCGGCGATCTCGGCGATCAGCTCCGGCCGGGCGATCGCCGCGGTGTTCACCCCGACCTTGTCGGCTCCGGCCCGCAGCAGCGTGTCCACGTCGGCGACCTGCCGGACGCCGCCGCCCACGGTGAGCGGGATGAAGACCGACTCGGCGGTGCGCCGCACCACGTCGAGCATGGTGCCCCGGTCGCTGGAGGAGGCGGTCACGTCGAGGAACGTCAGCTCGTCCGCGCCGGCCCGGTCGTACGCCGCCGCCAGTTCCACCGGGTCGCCGGCATCCCGCAGGTCGAGGAAGTTGACTCCCTTGACCACCCGCCCGGCGTCCACGTCCAGACACGGGATCACCCGTACCGCCACCGTCATGTCCAGAAGCCTAGCCAACGCGCGGGCGGCGGCGACCGGCCCTGTGAGGCCGGCCACCGCCGCCGGGTCGCCCGTCGGTCAGAGCCGGACGAGCATCTTGCCGAGGTTCTCGCCGCGCAGCAGGCCGAGGAACGCCTCGGGCGCCTGCTCGATGCCGTCGACCACGGTCTCGTCGTAGGACAGCCGGCCCTCGCGCAGCCAGCCGGCCATCTCCTGGACGAACTGCTCGCGCAGGTGCCCGTGGTCGCCGACCAGGAAGCCGCGCAGCGTCAGCCGCTTGCCGATCACCAGCGCCAGGTTGCGCGGGGCGGCCGGCGGCTCGGTCGAGTTGTACTGGGCGATCATGCCGCAGATGGCGGCGCGGCCGTGCAGGTTCATCGCCCCGATCGCGGCCTCCAGGTGGTCGGCGCCGACGTTGTCGAAGTACACGTCGACGCCGTCCGGGGCGGCGGCCTTGAGCTGCTCGTACACCGGTCCGTCGTGGTAGTCGAAGGCGGCGTCGAAGCCGAGCGCGGTGAGCCGCTCGACCTTCGCCCGGGAGCCGGCGCTGCCGATCACCCGGCCGGCGCCGCGCAGCTTCGCGATCTGGCCGACCATGCTGCCCACCGCGCCGGCCGCGCCGGAGACGAAGACGGTCTCGCCCGGCTTCATGGCGGCCACGTCGAGCAGCCCGGCGTACGCGGTCAGCCCGGTCATGCCGAGCACGCTCAGGTAGGCGCTGACCGGGGCGAGGCCGGGATCGACCTTGCGCACGGCCCGGGCGTCGACGAGCGCGTACTCGCGCCAGCCGAAACCGTGCAGCACGACGTCGCCGGGCTTGACGCCCTCGGCCTCGCCGGCCACCACCTCACCGATCGCGCCGCCGTCGAGCGGGGCGTCCAGGGCGAACGGCGGCACGTACGACTTGACGTCGTTCATCCGCCCGCGCATGTACGGGTCCACCGACATGAACTGGTTGCGGACCACGACCTGACCCGGACCCGGCGTCGGCACCTCGGTGGTGACCAGCCGGAAGTTGTCGGCGGTCGGCCACCCCTGCGGGCGGGACGCCAGGTGGATCTCCCGGTTCACAGTCACAGGGCCTCCCGGACGGTACGGGCGACCTCGATGTTGCCGCGGGTCGCGTTGGAGTAGGGGCAGACCTGGTGTGCGGCGTCGACCAGCTGCTCGGCGGCCGAGCGCTCGACGGCGGGCAGGTCCACCACCAGCGTGACAGTCAGGCCGTAGCCACCGCTGCCGTTCGGGCCGATGCCCACCTCGGCCTCGACGACGGAGCCGGAGACGTCCGCCTTGGCCTGGCGGCCGACGATGCGCAGCGCGGAGTGGAAGCAGGCCGCGTAGCCGGCGGCGAAGAGCTGCTCGGGATTGGCCGCGCCACCGGCGCCGCCCATCTCCTTCGGCACCGCGAGGTCCAGCTCGACGGTGCCGTCGGAGGTGCGGACGTGGCCGTCGCGGCCGTCGCCGGTGGCCCGGGCGGACGCGGTGTAGAGCACCTGCATGTCACTGCTCCTTCTGTGAGTGGATCGTCTCGGTGACCCGGGTGAGGGTGTCGCGCAGCCCGACCAGCTCGGCCTCGGTGAGGCCGGTGGCGCGGGCGACCCGCAGCGGCACGTCCTCCATCCGCTCCCGCAGCGCCCGGCCGCGGTCGGTGAGGCCCACCTCGACCCGGCGCTCGTCGGCAGCCGAGCGGGTACGCACCACCAGGCCGGCCGCCTCCAGCCGCTTGAGCAGCGGGGAGAGCGTGCCGGAGTCGAGCCGGAGCCGCGCGCCGAGCTCGGAGACCGTGGGGGCGTCGTCGCCGCGCTCCCAGAGCACCAGCAGCACCAGGTACTGCGGGTAGGTCAGGCCGTGCTCGTCGAGGATGGGCCGGTAGACGTCGGTCAGGGCGCGCGACGCCGCGTAGAGGGCGAAGCACACCTGCCGGCGCAGCACCAGATCATCGGTCACGCCTTGAATAGTAGCGCGCAATCAAGTTGTGCACAACTTGATTGCGCCGGGGGTGCCGTTGCGGGCGGAGCGAGCCATCGCCCGGCACCGCCTTTCGAGCTGATATCTGAAACGACTCAGGCACCGCGCCGGGCTTCCGGACGGACCGCGCCCGCCGCCGCCGGTAGCTCCGGACATCCGGACGGGCCAGGCCCGCCGCGGAAGTGCCGTGTGGGTGAGTCGTTCTCGATATCAGCTCGAAAGGCACCGGAAGGGGCCGGCTCAGTCGACGGGGAGGTACGCCTCCAGCTCGACCTCGACCAGGTGCTCCGGGTCGATCAGTCCGGCCACCACCACCATGGTCGCCACCGGGCGAACCGGCCCGAAGACCGCGTTGTGCGCCCGGCCCACCTCGTCGACGTAGAGCCGGTCGGTCACGTACATCCGGGTCCGCACGACGTCGGCCGGGGCGGCGCCGACCTCGGCCAGCGCGTCCAGGCCGATCCGGATCGCCTGGGCGGTCTGTGCCGCCGCGTCCCCCACGTGCGCCACGCGTCCGTCCACGGTGGAGGTGCAGCCGGCCGTGATCGCGAGAGCGCCGGCCCGGACCACCCGCGAGTAGCCGTAGAGCGCCTCCCACGGGCCACCGGAGCCGAGCCGGGTCACCACCGGGTCGCCGACCGGCGAACCGCCGACCTCGACCGTCACGCGCCGGACCGCAGCGCGGCGAGCGCCTCGGCGACGGTGAACGCGCCCGCGTAGAGCGCCTTGCCGGCGATCACGCCCTCGACCCCGACCGGCTCCAGCGTGGCCAGCGCCCGCAGATCGTCGAGCGTGGACACACCGCCGGAGGCGATCACCGGCGCGTCCGTGCGGGCACACACCTCGCGCAGCAGGTCCAGGTTCGGCCCCCGCATGGTGCCGTCCTTGGTGATGTCCGTGACCACGTACCGCGCCGCGCCGGCGGAGTCCAGCCGGGCCAGCACCTCGTAGAGGTCGCCGCCGTCGCGGGTCCAGCCGCGCGCCGACAGGGTACGGCCGCGCACGTCCAGCCCGATCGCCACCCGGTCGCCGTACTCGCCGCAGATCCGGTCGCACCACTGCGGGTCCTCCAGCGCCGCGGTGCCGATGTTGACCCGGGCCGCCCCGGTGCCCAGCGCCGCCCGCAGCGACTCGTCGTCGCGGATGCCGCCGGACAGCTCGACCTTCACGTCCAGCTTGCCGACCACCTCGGCCAGCAGCGCGGCGTTGGAGCCCCGCCCGAACGCGGCGTCCAGGTCCACCAGGTGGATCCACTCGGCGCCGTCGGACTGCCAGGCGAGGGCCGCCTCCAGCGGGTCGCCGTACGCGGTCTCGCTGCCGGCGGCGCCCTGCACGAGCCGGACGGCCTGGCCGTCGGCGACGTCCACGGCGGGCAACAGGTCAAGGCTCAACGCTTCTCTCCTCGCATCCTCAACGACGGTCCAGCGCGATCACCACGATCGCCGGCAGGACCAGCAGCAACAACACGACCAACGCCAGACGCAGGGCGAGGTCGTCGACGAAACTCCAGATGCCGACCACCGCGACGGCGGTGAGCAGCACGATCGCCGCCCGCTCGCCGCGGCTGTGCCGGCGCAGCCGTCCGGTGCGCCCCCGCCGCAGGCGCGGCGTCAGGCGGCGTACGACAGACCGCCGCCACTGGCGGCGGG
>NZ_CADEAU010000149.1 GCF_902825405.1 Micromonospora maritima
CGGGCGACGAGCGCGTCGGCCACCGCCTCGGCGGCCTTGACCGCCCGCGGCTGGTCCGGCACCAGCACGGAGGTCAGCGGCGGCACCGCCGTCGGAGCCTGGGGCGGGGCGGCGACGGCCGTCTCCCGTGGCACGTCCGCCGGGGTGTGGCTCAACCCCAACGCACCGTCGACGCCCCAGGCCACACCCGCGCCCAGCAGTAGCACGACCACGGCGGCGGCGAGGAGCGGATAGGGACTCCGAACTTGAGCCACGCTCGGATTCTAGGGACGGCGGCCCACCGGAACACCCACCGAACAGCCCCCTGGTCGCACCGACGGATCTTGGTACGAAACGGCCCTCGGGTGGGCGCCTCCGTACCAAGATCCGGATGAGTGCCCCGGGGTGGCGTGGGGTCAGCGGGGCCGGTCGAGGAAGGCCAGGGTGACGGCGGCGAACAGCGGTGACTGGTCGATGTCGTAGTGGGTCAGGCCGGGCAGGATCGCCAGCGCGTGCCCGCCCGCCGGGCGGCCCTCGCCGGTCCAACCGCCGTCCCGCAGGCCGCCGTCGAGCAGCTTGAACACCTCGACGAAGTGGCTCGGCGGGGCCATGTCGGCGTCGGCTGCCATGATCAGCGTCGGCACCCGCAGGCCGCGTACCTGCTCGGTGAAGTCGAAGTCCTGCGCCATCGCCGCACCGATCTTGTCGAGCAGCCGGGGGAAGTCCTCCGGGCGGGGCGCCACCCGCTGGTACAGCTCGTACATCGGGGTGTCCTTCATGAACTCGGCCGCCGCGCCGGTGACCTGGCCCTGCTGCGCCAGCATCTCGGGGTAGACGGCGTCGCGCCGGATGTGTGCCGACGCGGAGACCAGCCGGCCGACCTTCTCCGGGTGCCGGAAGGCCACGTGCATCGCGACGCCGCCGCCGAGCGAGAAGCCGACCAGGTCCGGTCGGTCCAGCCCGAGGTGGTCGATGAGCGCGGCGACGTCGTCGGCCATCAGCGCCATGTCGAGCGGCCGGTCCACGTCGGCGGTGCGGCCGTGCCCCTGGAGGTCGACCAGGATCACCTGGTGCGTGGCGGCGAGCGTGGGCAGGACCGGCGTGAACATCTCGCCCGAGCCGAGCCCGCCGTGCAGCAGGATCATCGGGCGGCCCGACCCGTGCGTCTCGAAGTAGAGGTGGACGCCGTTGACGTCGGCGTACCGCCCCGGGGCGGTGGTCTCGGCGCTGTGCTGCGTCGTGCTCATGTCGTGCTCCTCGTGTGTTCCGTGCTGACGAACGGTGGACCGGCCGGACCGGGCGGACTCATCGGTGCCCGCGCCCCCGGATTCCGGGTGTTCGCGTTCGCGCAGCATGTGGGCTAGTTTCGGCGGGTGAGCGACGTGGCGAGCGTCCCTGTCGAGACGCAACTCGAGGCGTACCGGCCGGAGCTGACCGGCTACTGCTACCGGATGCTGGGCTCGGCCTTCGAGGCCGAGGACGCGGTCCAGGACACCTTCGTCCGGGCCTGGCGCAACTTCGACCGGTTCGAGGGGCGGTCCGCGCTGCGGACCTGGCTGTACCGGATCGCGACGAACGTCTGCCTGAACATGGCCGCCAGCGCCCAGCGGCGGGTCCGGCCGATGGACCTCGGCCCGGCGGGCAGCGGCACCGCGACCCACCCCGGCGAGCCCCGCCCGGAGCAGATCTGGCTCGGCCCGGTGCCGGACGACCGGGTCCTGCCCTCCGCCGGTGACCCGGCCGAGGTGGTCGCCGGGCGGGAGTCGGTCCGGCTGGCGTTCGTCGCGGCGTTGCAGCACCTGCCGCCGAAGCAGCGGGCCGTGCTCATCCTGCGCGAGGTGCTGGCCTGGTCGGCCCAGGAGGTCGCGGAACTGCTCGACACCTCGGTGGCGAGCATCAACAGCGCGTTGCAACGGGCCCGGGCCACGCTCGCGTCCACCGACACCGCCGCCGACGTGCGCCGGCCGCTCGACGAGGAGCAACAGGAGCTGCTGGCCCGGTACGTGCGCGCGTTCGAGGCGTACGACCTCGCGGCGCTCACCGCGCTGCTGCACGAGGACGCGACGCTGTCGATGCCGCCGCTGCCGCTGTGGCTGCGCGGTCCGGAGCACATCGCGGCCTGGATGACCGGCACGGGCCGAGGCTGCCGCGGCTCCCGGCTGGTGCCGACGGCGGCCAACGGCATGCCGGCGTTCGGGCACTACCGCCGCGACCCGGACGGTTCAGGGCACCTGCCCTGGGCGCTGATCGTGCTGGGGATCTCCGGCGGCCGGATCACCTCGCTCAACAACTTCCTCGACGTCGACCGCCTGTTCCCGCTGTTCGGGCTGCCGACCCGGTTGCAGGAGGGCGCCGGCCAGCCCGAGCAGGTCGGCGAGGTCGCGTAGGTCCGGGCCGGCGCCACGGACCTCCAGTCGCCACCCGAACCGGCTGGCGGTCAGGCGCAGCCGCGCCAGCGCCTCGACCGTGACCAGGTCCGGGCGGGTCACACCGGACACGTCGCAGACCACCACGCCGCGACCGTGGCCCCGCAGCGCCTCGGCCAGCTCGGCGCAGCGGGCGGCGACGTCCGCGCGGGTCAGCGTGCCGCCGGCCAGGACGAGCAGGAGCGTGGTCACGCGGGTCAGACCGGGGTACGGCACGGTTCTCATCGGTGCCTCACCGTCGGCCCGCCGACACGCCCACGCAATTTCCGCCGGTCATCTTGCCGATAGCAGTTACATCGACGTTAACTGCTATACCAATCATCGGTGCACGGCTATATGATCCCCGGTAGCTCGCCCCGAAGCCTCACGAAACCGCAGCTCCAGCACGCCTGATGCCGCACACCGCGCCCGGTGCACCGCAGCCCGCCGGGCCCGGTGAACGGCACGATCGTCCGCGCCGAAATGGGCGCGGGTAATTGCTCGGCGCTGCGCCACGGCCTGCCGGAAAGGTGGGAACGGATGACAGGGATCCCGTCCTTGGTCATCGGCATCGCGTCCTCGTCGGCCGAGCGCCGGCAGCTCGCCCAACTGCTCGGCGGCACCGAGTCGTTCCTGATCGTCTCCAGCGCCAACCAGGCGCGCCGGTTCCTCGACCTGGTCCGCCGGCCGCCGGCACCGTTCGCCCCGGCCGTGGACGCCGAGCCCGTGGCCGCGCCGCCGGGACTCGACCTGGCCGTCGACTCCGACCGGCGGGTGCTCCGCTGGCGGGAGCGGGAGGTCGGACTGACCCCGCTGGAGCACGACCTGTTCGTCTGTCTCGCCGGAACTCCCGGCCAGGTGTGGACGTACGCCCGGCTGCACCGGGCGGTGTGGGGCAACGACCACCTCGGCCGGCGCTCCGACATGCACTCCGTGGTCCGCCGTATCCGGCACAAGCTGGGCCGCCTGGACGCCCCCGCGACCATCCACGCGGTCCGAGGCGTCGGCTTCCGCCTCACCCCCTCCTGACCCCCGCCCGCGCCGCGGGGCGGGATGCCTGACGGCCCGCCCGGTGCGGGGCACCGGGCGGGCCGTCAGGGGTCGGCCGCTACAGGTCAGCAGCGGGTGGGGGAGAGGGTGAAGTCCTCCACGGTGGGCGTGGTGGAGCTGATCTTCGTCTGGCGCGTCTGGGGCTTCCAGCCGTCCTTGGCGACGATCAGCGTGAGCGGGTTGTTGCGCCGGTCCATCCAGTAGGCGTACCGGCCGTCGGCGTCGGTGGTGAAGGTGTAGGAGTTCGCCCAGGAGTCGACCTGGACCGTCGCGCCCGGCACCGGCGCCGTGGCGCCCTGGCAGCTGCGGCCGGAGACCGTCCCGGACAGCTTGCCCCAGGTGGTCGGCGGCTGCGCGATCATGGTGACCGCCACCGCCGGCACCGTGTACGGCGTGTTCTCCTTGATCACCACGGACGCCGAGTACGTGCCCGGCTGGTCGACGTTCGCGGTCATGCCGACCGTGACGGTGACCTTCTCACCCGGCGCCAGCGTGACCTTCGACTTGTCGACGGTCAGCCAGCCGACGTCGGCCGCGCCCTCGGCGCACTCGGAGAAGCCGGGCAGGACCTCGCTGTCCTTGGTGGCCGTGAAGCCGCCCGACGAGCCGCCGACCTTGTAGAACCCGCAGGCCGCGCCGCCCCGGTAGCGGGGTGCGTTGGCGTTGGGCAGGTTCGCCCAGGAGTCGGTCGCCGGATCGAACGCGAAGCCGGCGTTGGTGATGGCCCCGCCCTGCGACCCGCCGACGACCAGGAGCTTGCCGTTGGCCACCGCGTACGAGGCGGCCCAGTTGTCGGCCGGCGCGTCCGGGATCGGCGTCCAGGCGTTGGCGGCCGGGTCGAACGCGTAGCCGGCCTTCTGGGACACCGTCCCGTCGTTGCCGCCGGTGCAGTAGACGGTGCCGTCGATCCCGCCGCAGGACAGGAACGCCACCGACTTCGGGTAGGCGGGCAGCGTCTCCCAGGTGTTCGCGCCCGGGTCGTAGCGGACCACCGAGTTGGACATCGGCAGGCAGTTGGCCGTGGTGCAGCCGCCGACGGCGTACAGCTTGCCGCCCGCGACCGCCTGGCCGGCCGCCGCCCGCGGCGCCGGGTTGCTCGCCCGCGCGGTCCAGGTGTCCGCCGCCGGGTCGTACGACCAGGTGGTGCCGTCCGGGCCCGAGGCGCCCCAGCCGCCGGTGACGACGATCTTGCCGTCGATCACGCCGGCGGTCACGGCGTTGCGGGCGCCCGGCAGGTCGGCGATGGCGGACCAGGTCTGGGCGACCGGGTCGTACCGGTAGTTCTTGGCGCTCGACGTGGTGCCGTCGCCGCCGGCGATGGAGTAGACCTTGCCGTCGACGGTGACGACCCGGTTGTCCATCACGTTCGCCGGGTAACCCGGGATGGCGGTCCACGGATCGGCCTGCGGCGCGGTCGGCGCGACCGAGGTGGACGACCTGCCGGACGAGCGGGCGGCGAACGACGTCGCGGCGGTCAGCCGCTGCGCCGGCGCGCCGGTGGAGCCGAGCAGCGCCTGCTCGGACAGCTGGGTGCCGTCGGCCCGTTGCAGGACGAACCCGCCGTCGCGCTCACCGAACTCGACGTCGGCCGGCGCCCCGCCGGTGTTGGTCACGGTGAACGTCCTGCTGACCTTGCCGCTCGGCATCCGGGCCGTCCCGGTCACCGAGGTCGGCTGCACCGACAACCGCCCGGCGGCGAGCTGGAAGGTGGCCGCGGTGGCCCAGTCGGCCTCGACCGTGACCTGCCTGGTCTGGCTCACGTAGTTGCCGGCGCTGGCGGTGAACGGGTGCTTGCCGGTCAGCGACGAGAACATCCAGTAGAAGCCGTCCGGCAGTTCGGTGTCGTCCGGGGTGGCGACCGTGGTGGCCTTCTCCGCCGGGCGGTCCTTGCTGGTCACGGTGGCGCCGTTGACGTAGCCGTTGTCGTTCTTGTCGCGCACGTGGCCGACCACCAGGCCGCCGCTGACCGGCTTGCAGACGAGCTTGCTGCCGATCAGGACGTTGTCGACCTCCCACCACCATTCCCAGCTGGCGTCGTAGTAGTGGAAGCGCACCCGCACCTGCGACTGGTTCGCCGCCTGCGGAATCGGCACCTCGGTCACCTTCGGGCCGCGCACGTCGGCCGCCTGCCGGAGCACGTTGCTCCAGGTGGTGCCGCCGTCGAGGCTCAGGTCCACGTCGGCCCGGTCGCTGTTCAGCCAGTTGTAGTCCTGGTTGAACCGGATCACCGGGGCGCTCACCCCGGTCAGGTCGACGACCGGACTGACGAGTGAGGTGTCCTGCCGCCCGCCGTTGCCGTAGTTGTCGCTGTCGATGATGGCGAAGGTGCCGCTGCCGCCGGTCAGGTTGCCGCGCTCGCCCTTGTCGTCGAACTCCCAGACCTGCCCGGTGCCGGCGTTGTCCTCCACCGACCAGCCCTGCGGCACGCCGGTGCCGTCGAACGTCTCGTACACGCCGTCCGAGCTGACGGTGTAGCCGGGCGCGGTGGCGCACGCCTCCGGGTCCGCCGGCACCTCGACGTTGGCGGTGAGGTTGCCGGTGCCGACCGTGACCTCCTTGGTGACGGTCAGGTAGCCGGCGTACTGCGACTCGACCCTGAGCCGGTAGGTCGACCCGGACGGCAGCGTCAGGCTGTAGCGGCCGGTGGCGGGCGTGGTGTAGTCGGAGATCGGCGTGCCCTCGACGCTCACCTTCGCGTAGAGCGGCCAGCCGTGCCCGGACCCGTCGGTGACCTGTCCACCGATCGTCACGCTCGGCACCGCGCCCAGCGCCACGTCGAGCGTGGTGGTGGTGTTCTTGGTGACCGTCGCGGACAGGGTGCGGCTCGCGTAGCCGAACGCCGCGACCACCACCTGGTAGTCGCCGGCCGGCAGCAGCGAGGAGTACGTGCCGTCGGCGCCGGTGGTCAGCGTGCGGTCCGCCGCGCCGGTCAGGGTGACCGTCGCGCCGGCGATCGGGGCCCCGGTGGCCGCGTCGGTGACCGTGCCGGCCAGGGTGCCGTTGTCCCCGATCGGGGCGGCGGAGACCAGCGCGAGCGCGTCCAGCCGACCCTCGCCGTAGACGTTGTTGTCGTCCGCGGTGCCGCCGCACTGGGCGTCGGCCTCGTCCACCGCGGTGTCGTTCAGCAACGCGCGGGTCGCCGCGACGTCACCGACCAGGGTGGGTGCCGCCGACCAGAGCAGCGCGATCGCGCCGGCCAGGTGCGGCGCCGCCATCGAGGTGCCGCTGATGCTGGCGTACGAGTTGGTCGGCACGCTGGAGCGCACGTTCACGCCGGGCGCCGAGATGTTCGGCTTGATCTCACCGTCCTGCCCGGTGCCCCGGGACGAGAAGCTGGCGATGTTGTCGTTGATGTCGTACGCCCCGGCCGAGTAGTTGCTGGCCAGGCTGCCCGGTGAGCCGCTGGTCTGGCAGGACGGGCCGTTGTTGCCGTTGGACCAGACGCCGAAGATGCCGGAGGCGGTCCACGCGTCGGTGACGTCCTCCATGAACGGCTCGTTGGACGGCGCCGTGGTGCCCCACGAGTTGTTGATGATGTTCGGCCGCTTGCTGGCGTCCGGGTTCTGGCCGCTGAGGTCGGTGGGCTCCAGCATCCACTGCCCGGAGGAGATCAGCGCGGCGTCGGTCGGGCAGCAGCCGTTCGCGGCGATCCACTTGACCTCGGGGGCGACGCCGATCTGGTTCGCGCCGTCGGCGCCGGCCATGGTGCCCATGGTGTGCGTGCCGTGGCCGTCGGAGTCGCACGGTGCGGTGGCGCACTCACCGGCCGCGTCGAACCAGTTGTAGTCGTGGTCGAAGGTGCCGTCGCCGTTGTTGCCCCGGTAGGAGTTCACCAGCGCCGGGTGGTCGAACTGGACCCCGCTGTCGATGCTGGCCACGGTGATGCCGGCGCCCTTGACGCCGTACTGGGACCAGACGTCGTCGGCGTTGATGTTGGCGATGCCCCACTCCAGGGCGTTCGGCGCCTTCTCGTCGGTGCCCGGGACGGTCTCGGGCAGCTTGTACTCGACCGGGGCGTAGATGCCGTCCACCTCGGCGTGGGCGGCGAAGTTCTGCGCCATGGTCAGCGAGCCGCCGGTGACCTTGATGGCGTTCGTCGCCCAGAACGTCTGGTACTTCGTGCCGGAGCGGTCCAGCTCGGCGCGGATCTTCCCCTGGCTGTCGGCGGCGGTCTTGCGCAGTGCCGCCGCGACGGCGGCGCCGCGCTGGTTCCAGTCCTTGATCGCGGCGGCCCCGCCCAGGTCGGCCCTGGCGGAGAAGTGGACCCAGAAGTCGCCCTCGCTCTTGCCCTGGAGCTGCCGGGTGAGTTCGGGACGGATCTTGTCGCCGGCCGTCGCGCCGGCGCCCGTACCGGCCTGCGCCTGTGCTCCCGTGCCGGTGGCGGCCAGTGCGGTGGCGGCGAGCACCAGGGCCGCGCCCGCGCTCACCAGCCGCCCGGCCAGGCCCCTTCGGTGTGGACGTCTCAGCATCGGTGCTGCCTCCTCCGATGACCCGCGGATGGTCGAGCCATGACAGAAGGGCCAGGAGCCGCGCTCCCGACTGGTCACTCCGGTTTGAGACGAGATCCCCCCAGGCCCCTGGGCGCCGTGCGGGTCTACGCCGGCCACCTGAATGGACACTATGATCGACACCAAAGGACGATCAATGACCGTACGTGAGCAACTTGTCACCAACAGGTCCGCCGATCGCGGACCGGTTGACAGTGACTGTCACGGTGGGGTGCGGTGACGACTGACGACACGAACGCGACGACCGCCGGCACCGACCCGGTGGAGCGTCCCTTCTCGCTGGTCATCGGCGTCACGCCGTCTCCGGCCGAACGGTTGCGGCTCACCGAGCTGCTGGACGGCGTCGCCCCGCTGCTCGTCGTCGCCGACCTGGACGAGCTGCGCGAGTTGATCAACCCCGCTGACGGCGGCGGGCCGGGGCCCCTGCCGGACACCGCGACGACGGCCCCGACCCCGCCCGACGGCGCGCTGGTGCTCGACGCGGGTCGCTCGACCGCCCGCTGGGGTGACCGGGAGGTCGCGCTCACCCGGCTGGAGCGGGACCTGTTGACCTGCCTGACCGCCGAGCCGGTGCGGGTGTGGGGCTACACCGAGCTGCACCACGCGGTCTGGCACGACGCGCCGACCCGACGCCGGTCCGACGTGCAGTCACTGGTCAAGCGGCTGCGCCGCAAGCTCGACGGGTTGGGCACCGGGGTGACCATCGTGGCGGTCCGCGGCGTCGGCCTGCGACTGACCGACCACCGCCGCCCTCGGGTCCGGGGCGACTGACAGGCATTTCCCACCCCTCCGCACGGTTCCGTCGAGTCCGAAAGGGGCATCACCCGGACATGTCACGCTGGCGCTGGCTCCTGGCGGACCAGGTGGGTCCCCACTTCCTCGACGACGACGCGCAACGCGTCCTGCTGGTGGAGACCCGGTCGCTGTTCGCCCGCCGCCGGCTGCACCGCCAGAAGGCGCACCTGATCCTGTCCGCGCTGCGGCACCGCGCCGCCGACCTCGGCGACCGGGCCCGGCTGGTACGCGCCGACACGTTCCGCGAGGCGCTCGCCGGCCTGGACGCGCCGGTCGAGGTGGTGCACCCGACGTCGCGCGCGGCGCTGGCGTTCGCCCGTACCGTCGAGGGGTTGACCGTGCTGCCGCCGCGTGGATTCGTCACCGACCGCGCCGACTTCGCGGCCTGGGCCGACCGGCGGCGCGGCCAGCTGCGGATGGCCGACTTCTACCGGTACGCGCTGGACCGGCACGACGTGCTGCGCGACCTGCCGGCCCCGGCGCGCCGGCCCCGCCGGCGGACGCCTACCGACGTGCCGCCACCGCCGCCGGTCGTCGAGGACGACATCGACGCGCAGGTCCGCCGCGACCTGGACCGGTGGGAGGCGGAGGGGATCCGGTTCGTCGGCCGGGACGCCCCGCGTCGCCACCCCGCCACGCACGCCGAGGCGCACGCCCGGCTCACCCACTTCCTCGACCACCGGCTGCCCGGGTACGCCGACACCGACGGCGTGCTCACCGACGGCGACGGCCGACCCGCGTCCAGCATGTTGTCGTCCTCGTTCAACCTCGGGCTGCTCGACCCGGAGCCGGCGATCCGGGCCGCCGAGCGCGCCGGACGGGACGGCACGGCGCCACCCGTGGCGGTGCACCGGTTCGTCCGGGGCCTGTTCGGGTGGCGCGAGTTCCTGTGGCAGCTCTACTGGTACTTCGCGCCGCGCTTCCGCGGCGTCGGCTGGCTCGCCGCCACCCGACCGCTGCCGGAGTGGTTCGACCGCCTCGACGCCGACGCGGTGGAGGCGCGCTGCCTGGCCGACGTGCTGGCCGGCGTCCGCGACACCGGCTGGGCGAACCAGACCGCGCGGCTGACCGTGCTCGGCAACTACGGCCTGCAACGCGGCTGGCGCCCCGCCGACCTGGCCGACTGGTTCCAACGCAGCTTCGTCGACGGCGCCGACTGGATCATGAACGCCACCGTCATCGGCATGAGCCAGTACGCGGACCTGGCCCGCATCGACACCCACCCGTGGTCGTTCGACGGCACGCACGTCGACCGGATCAGCGACTACTGCGGCGGCTGCCGGTACGAGCCGGCCGCGGCGCTCGGCGACGACGCCTGCCCGTACACGGCCGGGTTCGAGACGTTCCTGCACCGCAACCGGGAGCGGCTCTCCGCCGATCCGCGCCTCGCCGCCGAACTGGCCGAGCGTACCGACCCGCAGCGCCGGGACGCGGTGCTGGCGCAGGAGGACAAGCGCGGCGACGAGGCGCCCTGACCGGAGGTGCGGAAAACCCCAGGGTCGCGGTCCGGTCGGCCCGCTGAGCCGTGCGTTCTCCCTCATGGTCCGCGTCCCGCCCCGGCCATAGCGTCGGGGACATGATCGATTCCTGGTACCTCACGACCCCCGCCGCCGCGCCG
Source organism: Micromonospora maritima (assembly GCF_902825405.1). Lineage (GTDB taxonomy): Bacteria > Actinomycetota > Actinomycetes > Mycobacteriales > Micromonosporaceae > Micromonospora > Micromonospora maritima. The sequence goes on from NZ_CADEAU010000149.1 coordinate 10,356, forward strand.
GCGCCCGGTGACACCGGCGGCCTGGCCGGATTCGCGACCGACCTGGTCGAGCGCCTCGGCGCTCCCGGCGCCGGGCTGGCGGTCGCGCTGGAGAACCTGTTCCCGCCGATCCCGAGCGAGGTGATCCTGCCGCTGGCCGGCTTCGCCGCCAGTCAGGGCCGGATGAGCCTGTTCGCCGCGATCGCCTGGACCACGCTCGGCTCCGTCGTCGGCGCGGTGGTCCTCTATCAGCTCGGTGTGGTGCTGGGCCGGGACCGGGTACGGGCCGTCGTCCGGCGGCTCCCGCTGGTCAAGCTGAGCGACCTCGACCGGACCGAGGCGTGGTTCGTCCGGCACGGCACGGCGACCGTGTTCTTCGGGCGCATGATTCCGATCTTCCGGAGCCTGATCTCCGTACCGGCCGGCGTGGAACGGATGCCGATCGGCAGGTTCCTGCTCTACACCACGCTCGGCAGTCTCATCTGGAACACCGTGTTCGTGCTCGCCGGCTACCAGCTCGGCGCCAACTGGCACGTCGTCGAGGAATGGGCGGGCGCCTTCCAGAACGTCGTCATCGTCGTCTGCGCGCTCGTGCTCGGCGCGCTCGTGGTGTTCGGCCTGCGCCGGCAGCGGCGGCGTCCGGTCGCCGCGGAGGTCGCCGGCGATCCGACTCCGCGTGGCGGACGGGACCTGCCGATGCGCTCCGGCACCGTGTACCGCAGCCGGGGTCACCTGGGGGACGATCAGTGAGCGCCGGCACCGGCAGGCGGGTGGGGAGAAGCGGGTGGCGGTGACCGAGGCGCCGGTAAAGGCCGTGCGGGTGGGTCGGTGGGCGCGGCCGGTGGTCGGCGTCGCCGCCGGTGTCGTCACCGCCGCCGTCGAGGTGGCGTTCCTCGTCGTGGTCGGCCTGCTGCTGATGCTGGCTGCGCCGGTTCCGGCGCTCCGCCGCCGCGTCCTCGCCGCCGCCCTCGGGTGCGCCCCGGCGGCCGCCCGGTG
>NZ_CADEAU010000150.1 GCF_902825405.1 Micromonospora maritima
TGCCCGGGGCCGCGCGTGGCCGGGATGCGCTCCCGCCACCGTGAGTCGCTCGGAGGCCGCTCCGCGCGGGAGGGCTCCATTCGCGACCGTCATTCTGCGCACCGGGCCGCAACACCGTCAACGATTTCCGGAAGGTCGCGGCGGGGCCGGCCGGAGGAGCGGCCCCGCCGCGACGGTCGGGCCGCGCTACCGGCGGGGCTGCTGCGGGACGCGGGGCAGCACGAACGGCGGGCCGGAGAAGATGAGGTCGGCCTTCATCTCCTGGTACGCGCGCTTGGGCCGGTAGTCCTCGTCGTACGCGGTGGCCAGCCCCTCCGGCGGGTTCTCGAACCAGTCCGGCACCCAGGAGTGCCGGTCGGTGAAGCCCCAGAGCGTGAACGACAGGCAGTGCCGCTCGGCCAGGCAGGCCCGCAGCAACGTGCTGAAGTTCGCCGCGGACGCCTGCAACCGCGGGTTGATCTCGGCGGAGTCGCCCGCCTGCACCCCGGGGGTGAGCTGGCTGCGCACGTCGACCTCGGTGAACGCGGTGGCCAGCCCCAGGCCGGCGAACCGGCGCAGCGCGGCGGCGACCTGGAGGGTGTCGTAGTTGCCGTACTGGGTGCCCAGGTGTCCCTGGCTGCCGACCCCGTCGATCGGGACCCCACGGGCGCGCAGGTCACGGGCCATCTCGTAGACGAACTGCGTCTTGTCGTCGGCCGGGTTGCCGGAGCCGAACGCCTCGATGTTGTAGTCGTTGTAGAACAGCAGCGCCTTCGGGTCGGCGGCCCGGGCCCAGCGGAACGCGTCCGCGATGTAGCCGGGGCCGAGGTGCTCCGCCCAGAAGCCCTTGTAGTGCAGCGTGGACGGGGTGTCCCAGGGGTCGCTGACCGCCTCGTTCACCACGTCCCACTGCCAGATCCGGCCCTTGAAGTGGCGCACCACCGCGGTGACGTGGTCGCGCAGGATCCGGCGCAGCTCGGCCCTGTCGATCGAGCCGTCCGCGACCCCCTCGGTGAGCCAGGCGGGCAGTTGGTTGTGCCAGACCAGCACGTGGCCGCGGACCCGCTGGCCGTGCTGGCGGGCGAACTCGACCAGCGCGTCGGCCGGTCCCCAGTTGTAGGTGCCCCGGGTCGGCTCCAGGCTCTCCCACTTCATCGCGTTCTCGGCGGTGACGGTGGAGAACTCCGACCCGGCCAGCTCGCGGTAGCGCGGGTCGGCGGCGTCGGCGAGCGCGTCCATGTCCACCGCGGTGCCGATGTACAGACCGTGCCGCTGGGCCAGCGCGCGCAGGCTCTGCGCGGCCGGGTCGTACGGGCGGCCGGCGGTGGCGGGCGCGACGTTGAGGGCGGCGACGGTGGCCACGGCGACCGCGCCGGCGACGATCCAGCGTCTCAGCTTCATGGTCGTTCCTTCCGGGGGGACGGTTCCGAAACTTCCGGGAGAGTTCCGAAAGTGATCCGGAACACTACGGACGTCGATGTCGGCCGTCAACCGTCCCTCCGGGACGCTCACTCCCGGCGGTAGGTGGCGTGGTCGAAGTCGGCGTGCGCGCCGTCGCCGCCGAGGTCCTGCACCCAGAGGCCGAGGAACGCGCCGGTGAAGCCCCAGGCGGCCGGCTCGCCGTCGACGACCAGGGCGGCGTGCTCGTCGGAGAGGATCGTCGCGTCCAGCTCCACCGGAAGGTCTCGCCAGCCGTCGCCGAGGTCGTACCCGAAGCGGACCACCGGCCCGTCGAACCGCGCCCGCAGCCCGACCCGCGCGCCGTCACCGGCGTCGACGGTCAGCTCCGGGTACGCGGTCCGGCGGCCCCGGTCGCAGCTCAGCAGCTCGAGCACCCGCCGACCGTCGTCGGCCCGGGTGAGGTAGAGGTGGTGCCAGTTGGTGGTGTTGTAGTACGCGGTCACGCCGGCCAGTTGCCGGTGGTCGGCCGGGTCGAACTCGACGACGGTCTCCAGCACGCACCGTTCGGCGTCGACCCGGCGGGCGACCAGGCTGGGCGTCTGCCGGCCCACCGGGGACTGCCCACCGTGCACCCGCAGGTACGACGGGCGCGCCGACAGGTCCAGCCAGCCCTCGCCGGCCGGGCGGCGCAGCGTCGACCAGCGGGCGGACAGGGTGGGCCCGTCGAAGTGGTCGGTGGCCGGCTCGTCCGGCCAGGGGTGGGCGGGCAGGTCCGGGGCCGGGACGGTGTCGGCCGGCACCCGACCGGGGACGGTCGGCCACTGCCCGGCCGGCCACTCGACCCGCTGGATCGCGGTCTCCCGCCCGAGGACGCAGTTGCCCAGCGGCGAGTAGGGGCGGGCCACCAGGTGGGCGAGGTACCAGTCGCCCTGCTGCGTCTCGACCAGGCATCCGTGGCCGGCCTTCTGCAGCCGCAGGTCCGGCCGGCCGGCGGAGGTCAGCAGCGGCCCCCGCGGGTCGGCCAGGTACGGGCCGAACAGGTGCCGGGAGCGGGCGACCGTGACCTGGTGTTCCCAACTGGTCCCGCCCTCGGCCGTGACCAGCCAGTACCAGCCGTCGCGCCGGTAGAGGTGCGGTCCCTCGGTCAGCCCGGCCGAGGTGCCGTGGAAGATGATCCGGGCCTCGCCGACCAGCCGCTGTCGCTCGCGGTCGTAGCGCTGGATCTCGATCCCGCCGAAGCGGTCCCGGCCCGGCCGCCAGTCCGCGCTCAGGCTCAGCAGCCAGGTGCTGCCGTCGGTGTCGTGGAACAGCGCCGCGTCGAAGCCGTGCGCGTGCAGCTTCACCGGGTCCGACCAGGGGCCGCCGACGTCCGGGGCGGTGATCAGGTAGTTCTGCGGGTCCCAGTAGCCGCTGGCGAAGCTCGCGACGTCGCTGTAGACGAGGTGGAACAGCCCGTCGTGCCAGGTCAGGTCCGGCGCCCACACCCCGTTGGAGTCCCCGCACCCGCGCAGGTCCAGCAACCGGCGATCGGTGACGATCCCGCCGAGCGGACGCCAGTGCACGAGGTCACGGGAGTGGTGCAGACCGACCCCCGGGTACCACTCGAAGGTGGAGGTGGCCAGGTAGTAGTCGTCGCCCACGCGCAGGATCGAGGGATCCGGGTGGAACCCGGTGAGGACCGGGTTGCGGATCGACCGGGTGACGGCGGGCAGGGGGGCGATCTCAGTCGACATGGGCGACTCCTCGGGCTCGGTCCACTGACGACGTTCCGGAACTTCCGCTCCGGACAGTGCGGAGTTGCGGCTCACCGTATCGGCTCCACCCGGCTGACGGGGAGCCTTGACCGAGGCCCAGGCGGGTCGTAACCTACCGGCCGATGCCGAAAAACGCTCCGCATCACTACCGAAAGTTCCGGAGATCCCGTGTCCGACAAGGTCACCATCGCGACGATCGCCCGCCTGGCCGGCGTCTCGGTGCCGACGGTCTCGCGGGTGGTCAACGGCCGCGCCGACGTCTCGCCGCAGACGCGGGAACGGATCGAGCAGCTGCTCGCCCGGCACGGCTACCGCCGTCGTCCGCCGAGCATGCGGGCCAGCTCCGGGCTGATCGACCTGGTCTTCAACGACCTGGACAGCCCGTGGGCGGTCGAGATCATCCGCGGGGTGGAGGACGTCGCGCACGCCGCCGGCGTCGGCACCGTGGTGTCCGCCATCCACCGCCGCACCTCGTCGGCGCGGCAGTGGCTGCACAACCTCCGGGTCCGCTCCACCGAGGGCGTCATCTTCGTGACCTCCACCCTGGAGGCGCCGCTGCAGGCGGAGCTGAGCCGGCTCAACCTCCCGGTCGTCATCGTGGATCCGGCCGGGGTGCCGCCGCAGGAGGCGCCGGCGATCGGCGCGACCAACTGGGTCGGCAGCCTGCGGGCCACCGAATACCTGCTCGGGCTCGGCCACCGGCGGATCGGCTTCATCGGCGGCCCGGCCCACCTGATGTGCAGCCGGGCCCGCCTGGACGGCTACCGGGCGGCGCTGGAGGCCGCCGGTCTCCGGGTGCACGACGAGCTGATCCGTCCGGGCAACTTCTACCACGAGGCCGGCTTCACCGCCGGCGACCGGCTGCTGTCGCTGCCGGACCCGCCCACCGCGATCTTCGCCGCCAGTGACCAGATGGCCCTCGGCGCCTACGAGGCGGTACGCCGGCGCGGCCTGCGGGTGCCGGACGACGTCAGCGTGGTCGGCTTCGACGACCTGCCGGAGGCGCGGTGGTGCTCCCCGCCGCTGACCACCGTCCGCCAGCCGCTCGCCGAGATGGGGATGCTCGCCGCCCGTACGGTCCTGCGCCTGGCCCGGGGTGAGCGGACCGAGAGTCGGCGGGTGGAGCTGACCACCGAGCTGGTGGTGCGCGACAGCGCCGCCCGCCCGGCCGGGTGACGGATGCCGGGCTCAGCGCAGGGGCCGGCAGGACGCCCGGACGACCAGTTCGGTGGGGAGCCGGATGTGCGTGTCGCGTTCCACGCCCGCGATCAGGTCGATCAGCAGGCGCAGCGACTCCGCCCCCATGCGTTGCAGCGGTTGCCGGATCGTGGTCAGCGGCGGGTCGACGAGCGCGGATTCCGGCACGTTGTCGAAGCCGATCACCGACAGGTCGTCCGGCACGGTGAGGCCGGCGCCGCGGGCCACGTCCAGCGTCGAGATCGCCGACAGGTCGTTGCCCGCGAAGATGGCCGTCGGCCGGTCGGGAAGCGCGAGCAGTTCGGCTGCCGTGCTCGCCGCGCTCTCGATCCGGAAGCCGCCGACGCGCACCAGCCGCTCGTCCACCGCCACCCCGGCGTCGGCCATGGCCCGGCGGAATCCGGCCTCCCGCAGCCGCGCCGACTCCAGGTCGGGGCGGCCGCTGATGTGCCCGATGCGGCGGTGGCCGAGGGAGAGCAGGTAGTTCGTCGCGAGGACGGCGCCGGCGAAGTTGTCCGAGTCGACCGTGGGCAGGCCGGACGGGCCGGTGTGCGGGTCGACGGCCACCACGTGGAAGCCGTGCTTGGTCTCGACCACGGTCGGCGTCACGATCACCGCGCCGTCGATCAGCGTCCCGGACAGGCGGGCCAGGGAGCGGCGTTCCCAGCCGATGGCCGCGCCCTCGCCGTCGCCGCTGGAGTAGGCGAGCAGCTGGTAGCCGCTGCCGGCGACCTCCCGGGACGCTCCCTTGAGCAGTTCGGTCGAGAACGGCTCGAACTCGGCGACCAGGATGCCCAGCACGTTGGTGCGGTGGCTGCGCAGGCTCTGCGCGCCGAGGTCCGCCTCGTAGCCGAGCTCGTGGATGACCTGCTGCACGCGTTCGACGGTGGCCTGGGCCACGCCGTACCTGCCATTCACAACCTTCGATACCGTTGCCACCGAGACGCCGGCGGTACGTGCCACGTCCGACATCTTGACGCGCTCCGGGTACACCACGCCGACGATGATAGAGGGCCCGGCCGACCGCGTCGCCACGGTTTCGAAAACGTTATCGATACCGATTGACATCGAGTTACGTGGCTGTAACACTCCCCGGCAGGTAACCCGACTACGTGGTCGAGGAGACATTCATGGCGATGAAGCGCCGCGCGGCTGCCGTGCTGGCACTGCTTGTGACAACCGCCCTGGTCGCCACCGGATGCAACGGCGGTGGCGACGAGGAGACGGACGCGGGAAGTGAGCTGTACAAGAACCCGGTGACGCTCACCTGGTGGCACAACGCCTCCCAGGACGGCCCCGGCAAGACGTACTGGGAGAAGGTCGCCAAGGACTTCTCCACCGCCCACCCGACCGTCAAGATCGAGATCGAGGCGATCGAGACCAACCAGCTCCAGCGCACCCGGCTGCCCGCCGCGCTGCTGAGCAACGACCCGCCGGACATCTTCCAGGCCTGGGGCGGCGGCGAGATGCGCGAGCAGGTCGAGGCCGACTACCTCAAGGACATCACCGGCCAGGTGAAGACCGAGGTGGCCGACATCGGCAGCGCCGCCGAGATCTGGCAGGTGAACGGCAAGCAGTACGGCCTGCCGTTCCGGATGGGCATCGAGGGCGTCTGGTACAACAAGGACATGTTCGCCAAGGCGGGCATCGCGGCGCCGCCGACCACCTTCGAGGAACTCAACGCGGCGGTCACCAAGCTCAAGGCCATCAACGTCGTCCCGATCGCCCTGGGTGCCGGCGACAAGTGGCCCGCCGCGCACTGGTGGTACAACTTCGCGCTGCGCGCCTGCTCGGTCGACACCCTGAAGAAGGCGACCACCGACCGGACGTTCGACGACCCGTGCTTCGTCAAGGCCGGCCAGGACCTGAAGGCGTTCATCGACACCAAGCCGTTCCAGAACAACTTCATCGCCACGCCGGGTCAGAACGACCCGACCAGCGCCAACGGCCTGCTCGCCAACGGCAAGGCCGCGATGGAGCTGATGGGCGACTGGAACCGGGGCACGCTCGACACCGTCGCCACCGACAAGGCCGCGCTGGCGAAGTTCCTCGGCTGGTTCCCGGTGCCGGCGATCTCCGGTTCCGCCGGCGACCCGAAGGCGGCCCTGGGTGGCGGCGACGGGTTCGCCTGCGCCAAGAACGCCCCGGCCGAGTGCGTCGAGTTCCTCAAGTACATCGTCAGCCCCGAGGTGCAGAAGGGCTACGCGGCCACCGGCACCGGCCTGCCGGTCGCCAAGGGCGCTGCCGACGGCGTCACCGACCCGGCGCTGAAGTCCATCCTGGAGGCCACCTCCTCGGCCACCTACGTGCAGCTCTGGCTGGACACCGCCTACGGCAGCACGGTCGGCACCGCGATGAACGACGCGATCGTCGCGATCTTCGCCGGCAACGGGACACCTGAGAAGGTGGTCTCGGCCATGAAGGCGGCCGCGAGCAAGTGACGTCCGCATCCCAGACCCGTACGCCCGCCGACGGCGCGCAAGCGCCGCCGGCGGGCCTCCGGCCCGGCGGACGCGCCTCCTCCCGCCGCGCCGAGACCCGCCGCAAGTGGTACGAGATCATCGGACTGACCACACCGGCACTCGTCGTCTACGTGATGTTCGTGCTCGTGCCGATGGGGTTCGCGTTCTACTACAGCCTGTACCGCTGGCGCGGGGTCGGCCCGCCCACCGAGTTCGTCGGCCTGCGCAACTACGTCCTGGCCTTCCAGGACCCGATCTTCCTCGACGCGTTGCGCAACAACGCGATCATCGTCTTCGGGTCGCTGCTGATCCAGGGGCCCGTCGCCCTGGGCATCGCCCTGCTGCTCAACCGCGGCTTCCGCGGGCGCTCGGCGTTCCGCCTGCTGGCCTTCGTGCCGTACGTGCTGGCCGAGGTCACCGTCGGCATCATGTGGAAGCTGATCCTGACCGAGAACGGCACGCTCGACGCGCTGCTGCAGTCGATCGGGCTCGGCGGCCTGGTGCAGGCGTGGCTGGCCGACCTGGACGTGGTGATCTGGACGCTGCTGTTCGTCCTGACCTGGAAGTACGTCGGTTTCGCCATCATCCTCCTGCTCGCCGGCCTGTCGAACGTGCCGCAGGAGCTGAACGAGGCCGCGGCGATCGACGGCGCGAGCTGGTGGCAGATCCAGCGTCACGTCACGCTGCCCCTGCTCGGCCCCACCATCCGGATCTGGATGTTCCTGTCGATGATCGGCTCCTTGCAGGTCTTCGACATGGTCTGGGTGACCTCGGTGCCCGCGGTGCGCTCGCTCGGCGCCTCGGCCACGATGGCGACCTACATGGTGGACAACGGCTTCTTCGCCCGGCTGTGGGGCTACGGCAACGCGGTGGCCGTGATCCTGTTCGGCATCTCCTTCGTCGCCGCGCTGCTGTTCCAGCGCTTCCTGCTGCGCCGCGACATCGAGGGCGCCATCACCCGGAAGGGGAAGTGACAGTGGCCGTGAACACCGTTCCCGCCGGGCCGGCCGGACGCCGGCCCGTGCGGTGGGGCACCCCGCTGACGTACGCGCTGGCGCTCGCGGTCGCGGCCGTGTCGATCGCCCCGGTCGTGTACGTCGTCGTCGGCGGGTTCCGGACCACGCCGCAGATCGTGGCCGACCCGGCCGGGCTGCCGGATCCGTGGGTCTGGGAGAACTACTCCCGGGTGCTGACCCAGAGCGACTTCTGGCGGCAGGCGTTCAACAGCGCGGTGATCGCCCTCGGCACCACGCTCGGCGTGGTGGTGCTCGGGATGGCCGCCGCGTTCGTGCTCGCCCGCTACACCTTCCGGGGGCGGGAGACGCTCTACACGTTCTTCACGCTCGGCCTGCTCTTCCCGGCCGGCGCGGCGATCCTCCCGCTCTACCTGATGCTGCGCGACCTCAGTCTGATCAACTCCTACTACGCCGTGATCCTCCCGCAGGTGGCGTTCTCGCTGCCGCTCACGATCGTCATCCTGCGGCCGTTCCTGACCGCCATCCCGCGCGAGCTGGAGGACGCCGCCGCGATCGACGGCGCCGGCCGGCTCGGCTTCCTCTGGCGCATCGTGCTGCCGCTGTCGCGGCCCGCGGTCGTCACGGTCGGCATCCTCGCGTTCGTGGCGAGCTGGAACGCGTTCCTGCTGCCGCTGCTCGTCCTCGGCGACGTCAGCCTGCACACCCTGCCGCTGGGCGTGCAGAACTTCTCCAGCCAGTACACCACCGACACCGCGGGCGTCCTCGCCTTCACGTCGTTGGCGATGCTGCCGGCCCTGCTCTTCTTCACGCTCGCCGAGAAGCAGATCGTCGGCGGCCTGCAGGGCGCGGTCAAGGGCTGAGCGGCAGCGGTACGCGCACAACCAAGCGAAAGGCACAACATGACAGAGGTCCACACGGTGGTGGTCGGGCCGGCGCCGGCTCAGGCGGGTCCGGACCACGACCGGCCGGACGCGCACGCCGGCGAGGCACGCATCCGGGAGCTGCTCGCCCGGATGACGATCGAGGAGAAGATCGCCCAGCTCGTCGGGTTCTGGGAGAAGGAGGACGGTGAGGCGGTCGCGCCCCTGCAGGGCGAGTTCGCCGACGCCGCCCGGCTGGAGGACTTCTCCCGCCACGGACTCGGCCACCTCACCCGCGTCTACGGCACCCGCCCGGTCGACGCCGCGTCCCGCGCGGCCTGGCTGTGGCGGTTCCAGCGCGACCTGGTGACCGGCACCCGCCTCGGCATCCCGGCGATCGTGCACGAGGAGTGCCTCACCGGGCTGTCGGCGTGGAAGGCCGCCACCTTCCCCACGCCGCTGGCCTGGGGCGCCGCGTTCGACCCCGACCTCGTCACCGAGATGGCCGCGGCGATCGGGTCCTCGATGCGGGCACTCGGCATCCACCAGGGCCTCGCGCCGGTGCTCGACGTGATCCGGGACCCGCGCTGGGGCCGGGTCGACGAGTGCATCGCCGAGGACCCCTACCTGGTGGGCACCATCGGCACGTCGTACGTGCGCGGCCTGCAGTCGCAGGGGGTGCACGCGACGGTCAAGCACTTCGCCGGCTACTCCGCCTCGCGCGCCGGGCGCAACTTCGCCCCGGTGCACGCCGGCCCCCGGGAGCTGGCCGACGTGCTGCTCCCGCCGTTCGAGATGGCGGTCCTCGACGGGGGCGTGCGCAGTGTCATGCACTCGTACGCGGAGATCGACGGCGTGCCGGTGGCGGCCGACCCGACGCTGCTGACCGGCGTGCTGCGGGACCGGTGGGGCTTCGACGGCACGGTGGTGGCCGACTACTACGGCGTCGCCTTCCTCAACCTGCTGCACCACGTCGCCCGCGACCACGCCGACGCGGCCGGGCAGGCGCTCGCGGCCGGGGTCGACGTCGAGCTGCCCACCGGCGACGCCTACCTGACCCTGCGGGACACGGTGCGCTCCGGCGCGGTCGACGAGGCGCTCGTCGACCGGGCGGTGCTGCGGGTCCTGCGGCAGAAGTGGGAACTCGGCCTGCTCGACGCCACGTTCACCGAGGAGCCGCCCCGGGCGGTCGACCTCGACTCGCCGGAGCACCGGGCGCTCGCCCGCCGCCTCGCCGAGGAGTCGGTCGTGCTGGTGGCCAACCGGGACGTACTGCCGCTGCCCGCCGGCCGCCGGGTGGCGGTCGTCGGCCCGAACGCGGACCGGCCGGGCGCGCTGTTCGGGTGCTACTCGTTCCTCAACCACGTGCTCGTCCAGCACCCCGGCGTGGAGACCGGCATCGAGGTGCCGACCGTGCTCGACGCGACCCGCGCCGAGTTCGGGGCCGACCGGGTCACGTTCGCCACCGGCTGCGAGGTGGACACCGACGACCGGTCCGGGTTCGCCGAGGCGGTGGCCGTCGCGTCCGCCGCCGACGTCGCGGTGCTCGTCGTCGGCGACCACGCCGGCCTGTTCGGGCGCGGCACGGTCGGTGAGGGCTGCGACCGGGACGATCTGGAGCTGCCCGGTGTCCAGCGCGAACTCGTCGAGGCGGTGCTGGCCACCGGCACCCCGGTCGTGCTGGTGCTGCTCACCGGCCGGCCGTACGCCGTCGGGTGGGCGCTGTCCCGGTGCGCGGCCGTCGTGCAGGCGTTCTTCCCCGGCGAGGAGGGTGCCGGCGCGATCGCGGGCGTGCTCTCCGGGCGGGTCAACCCGTCCGGCCGGCTGCCGGTGACCCTGCCCGGCCCGGCCGGTGCCCAGCCGTACTCGTACCTGCATCCCGCGCTGGGCGAGGGTGGCGAGGTGACCAGCCTGCCGGCGACGCCGGTGGCGCCGTTCGGCCACGGCCTGTCCTACACCACGTTCGCCTACGCCGACCTCACCGTTCCCGCCACGGTGCCGACCGACGGGGCGCTGCGCGTCACGGTGCGGGTGACGAACACCGGGGCGGTGGCCGGCGACGAGGTGGTCCAGCTCTACGGCCGCGACCTGGTGGCGTCGGTGACCCGGCCGGTGGCGCAGCTGCTCGGGTACCGGCGGGTGCGCCTGGAGCCGGGCGCGTCGGTCACCGTCGAGCTGACGGTCCCCACCGCCCGCCTGGCCTTCTCCGACCGCACGCTGAACCGGGTCGTGGAGCCCGGTGACGTCGAGGTGTGGGTCGGCACGAGCGCGCGCCGGGACGCGGTGGGCTCGACCACGCTGGTCGGCGGCACCGTCGCGGTGACCACGGCGGCCCCGCGCTGGACGGTCACCGGGGTCGGCTGAGCGCCGGCTCCGGGCGGGTGGCGGGTCCGACGTGCCGGGACACCGCCACCCACCGCTTCCCTCGTTGGGGCATTAGCGGCATATCGGGTGTTTTGTCGAATTCGGCTCAGTAGGCTCCGGGGTGTTGTCCAGCCCGTGACCCCACGGGTCCCCGGCGCCCCCGCGCCCGGTCGGCTGGACCCCGGTCGCCGGCCCCAACAGGGATGCGTGAGTCAGGATGATGGACGCGGACACCATGGTGCTGCCCCGGCTCGGGCCGGCGGAGGCCGGCGTCGAGGACCCCTGGGGCGAGGACCGGCCGCGCCGCGGCCCCACCCGCGCC
>NZ_CADEAU010000151.1 GCF_902825405.1 Micromonospora maritima
CCGGGCACGCCCGTCCCGGCCGCCGTCGCCGACGCGGTCGCCGCCGGGCGCGTGCTGCGCCTGCGGTACGCCGACCGCGACGGCGCCGACTCGGCGCGCGACGTGGAACCGCTTGCCTACCTGGGCAACGCGACGCACTGGTACCTGGTCGCCTGGTGCCGGCTGCGCGACGGGGTGCGCTGCTTCCGCACCGACCGGATCCGTTCGGTGCGCCCGCTGGCCGAGCCGGTGACCCGGGAGCTGCGCCCCGACGACCTCGACCTCCCCGTCGACCGGGTCCGCCCGCTCACCCTGGTCTGAAACCCGACAGCGTTTCCGGTCCGGATGGGGGAGGCTGGCGGGTCTGCCGTCCCGGGGGAGGAACGCGCGTGCCCGACACGCTCAGCTACGCCGACGCCGTACGCCTGTTGGGCGGGGAGAAGAGCAAGGTCGTCGACTGGTTCGACAGGCTCACCGGCGGGGTGCTGCTGGCCGCAGCGGTCCCGGTGCCGGCGCTGCTCGGCCTCTTCGACGCCAAGGCGGAGTTCGTCCGGCTCGGCCACGAACTGATGCGCGGCGTCTCCGAGAAGCGCTCCGGGCTGTCCCGGTACGGGCGCACGCGGCGGCTGGAGGCCGCGCACGCGGTGATCGCGGTGACCGCGTTCTTCGAGGCGCTGGCCGAGGCGGACCTGCCGTTCGACTTCGCCGACCTGGAGCTGCGCCGGTCCGAGCAGCTGGCCCTGGCGGGGGCGGGGCCGAAGGGCAGCCCGTCCGCCGCACGGGTGCTCTTCGAGATCCCGGCGCCGCTCCCCGCGCCCGAGGTGCCCTACGCCAGGCTGCGGGACGCGCTGCGGACCCACTACCTGATCGTGGTCGGGCGGGTCGAGGAGTTCGTCGCCGGGCTGGCCGTGGGCGACCGGCTGACCGACGGGGAGAAGCAGTCGCTGCGGCAGGCGCTGGAGCGGATGCCGGACGTCGCCGTCGAGCGCCATCGTGACCTGCTCACCGCCTTGGCGGCGGACTTCCCCGAGGTCGGGTTCTGGGCCGGGCTGCACGAGCACGAGGCGACCCGTGTCGAGGTACGGCAGCTCGCGGTCGGGCTGGTCGAGCTGCGCGAGACGTTGGCGACGATGGCCACCGGCGGCACGCCCAGCGAGTGGCGGGAGGCGTTGGCCCGCTCGTACCGCGCGCAGCTCGACCGCCCGATCATCAACTCGGGTGAGGTGCCGGACGGCCTCCGGGTACCGGCGCTCGGTCTCGCGTACGTGCCACCGTCGTACCGGGTATCCGCACTGGGCGAGCAGTCGCGGTCGGGGGACGAGGCGTGGTGGACGGTGCCGCCGGCCCGCGAGGACCTCGTCGAGTTCCTGATCGGGCATCTCACCTCCCCACGGGCGGTTCGTGCGCCGTTGCTGGTGCTCGGTCAGCCCGGTTCCGGCAAGTCCGTGCTGACCCGGGTCCTCGCGGCCCAGCTGCCGGCCCGTGACTTCCTGGTCGTCCGCGTGGTGCTGCGGGAGGTCCGGCTGGAGGCGGACCTCCAGGATCAGATCGAGCAGGCGGTCCGGGACGCCACCGGGGAGCGGTTGCCGTGGCCCGCGTTGGCGCGTTCGGCCGGGGACGCCCTGCCGGTGGTGCTGCTGGACGGCTTCGACGAACTGCTCCAGGCCACCGGCGTGACCCAGACGGACTACCTGCTCAAGGTGGCCGAGTTCCAGCAGCGCGAGATGGACCAGGGGCGACCGGTGGCGGTGGTGGTCACGAGCCGGACCAGTGTCGCCGACCGGGCCAAGCCACCGCCGGGGACCGTCGCGCTGCGGCTGGAGCCGTTCGACCCGGCACGGGTGGCCCGCTGGGTGACCACCTGGAACGCGGCCAACGCCGACGGCTTCGCGATGCTCGGGGTGCCGCCGCTGGATCCGGCGGCCGTACTGACCCACCGCGAGCTGGCCGGGCAGCCACTGCTGTTGCTCATGCTCGCTCTCTACGCCGCCGACGGCAACGACCTGCGGTTGGCCGGCACGCTCGGCCGGGGCGAGCTGTACGAGAGGTTGCTGCGCAGCTTCGCCCGCCGCGAGGTGGTCAAGCACCGGGAGGGGCTGTCCGAGCGGGAGTTGTCCCGCGCCACCGAGGCGGAGCTGCGCCGGCTCGCCGTGGTGGCCTTCGCGATGTTCAACCGGGGCGTGCAGTGGGTCACCGAGGAGGAGTTGGAGGCGGATCTCGGCGAGCTCGCGTTCCTGGCGGGCGGGGCGCCGCAGGCTCGCGCCGACGGCAGCCTCCGGACGCCGTTGCGGGCCGCGGAGATCGTGCTGGGGCGCTTCTTCTTCGTCCACCGGACGCAGGCGCTGCGGGGCGACCAGCGGACGGAGACGTACGAGTTCCTGCACGCCACGTTCGGCGAGTTCCTGGTCGCCCGGACGACCGCGCTCGTGCTGGAGGAGTTGGCCGCACGGGAGGCGGCGACGACCATGTTGCGGAGCGCGTCCGTGGACGACGATCCACTGCACGCGTTGCTGTCGTTCGCGACCCTGACCGGGCGGGCGCCGATCGTCGCGTTTCTCGTCGAGGCGCTCCGGTCGGCCCCCGACGATCACGCGGCGGGCGTCCTCGACGTGCTGCTGCGCCTGTTCCGCAACGTGCACCACGGACGGTCCGGGCGGGAGTTCGCCGCGTACCGGCCCCGGGCGCTGTCGGTGCCCGAACGGCACGCCGTCTACAGCGCGAACCTGCTCGTGCTGGCGCTCTGCGTGGTCGAGGAGCTGTCGGGCGGTCAGCTCTATCCGGCGGAGCCGGACGTGCGGGTGCCCTGGACGCGACAGGCGCTGCTCTGGCGCTCGCAGCTCGCCGAGGGCGAGTACCGGAGCCTGGTGAACGCCGTCGCGCTGGACCGTCGGGGCGACGGCCGGCGCCGGGAGATCGGCCTGAGCCTCGCCGCGGAGGGATGGCGGCCGCCGGACGTGGACCTCGGGTGGACGTTCCCATCCACGTCGTCGTCGGAGTCGACCTGGTTGCAGGTGGAGTCCGGACCGGACGCCGCCTTCCTGCGTTCGGTGGCCAACTTCGAGTGTGGCGTCGCCGGTGACGCGGTCCAGCACGCGCTGGAGCCGCTGACGGAGATGTTCCCGCCGGGGTTCGCCTGGGTGGTACGCGGAGACGGCGCGGAGCAACGGTCGGTGGGTCGCATGCTCGTGACGACGGTCCTGGGGATGCCGGGCCTCGGGCCCGCGGACCGGGCGGCGCACTATCGCGTGGTCGCGTCGATGGTGATCGCCTTCCACGGCTCGGACGAGCGGGACGAGGTCGACATGGCGGTGGTGCTGCTGGACCGGCTCGCCGCCGATCGCGTGGTGACCCGGGCCGCGGCGCTCGCGGTGCTGAACAGTCTCGAGTTCGTGGCGACCGCAGGGGACCGCGCCGCCGGCGCCTTCCTCCGCTGTTGCCTCGCGTTGATCGGCGCGGACGACCCGGAGACCCGCCAGGTCGCCGACATCGTGCGACGAGCGTTGCACGCCGACCAGGGCACGTGGAGCGCGTACACCGAGGAGTTGGCCGCGGAGGCCGTGGTCCGCCTCTCCGAACTGGGGATCGGCCGGTTCCACTTCAGCCCGGCGGAGGTCGGCCGGCTGTCCCGGCTGTTCGCCGGACGCCGCCCGGATCTCGTCGACCGGATCCGACCGCTGGTGCTGGCTCCCGTGCCGGCGCCACCCGCCCGCGGACGGGCGTTGTCCGGCGGTGACGCGGCCGTGTGATGCGGAAACACCGACAGGACGGTGTCGCGGCGGCCGGTCAGGCTGACTGCTGACGACGCCGGCCGGACGGCCGGCGCGACGACAGGAGGCAGCATGTCCAGCACGCCCGTGACCTGGTTCGAGATCGGCTCCGACCGGCCGGACGAGGCGCAGCGGTTCTACGCCGACCTGTTCGGCTGGACCTTCGAGGAGCAGGGTGGCCCGGGTGGGTCGTACCGGCAGACGGCGGCCGGCGGTGAGCGGGGGATCGGCGGCGCGATCCGGGGCACCGACTCCGCCGCCGACAACTACGCCGTCTTCTACGCCCAGGTGACAGACGTGGCGGACACCTGCCGCCGCGCCGAGTCGGCGGGCGGCACCGTGCTCGCGTCGCCGGTGACGACGCCGAGCGGGCTGACGCACGCCCGCCTGCGCGACCCGTCCGGCAACCTGCTGGGCGTCTTCACCCCGCCGGCCGGGGGCTGAGCGCGCTCCGGGCGCGGTCGTCGCGGGGTCGACGACCGCATCCGGAAGCGGGCCGCAAGAGACGTGCGACCGATGCAAGGGGTTGCACCCATCGGTCGCGGTGAACATCTGGTTTCGTTCGATCGAAGCTGGTAACTTCCTGGCACCACGCGTCGCAAGTTCTTGCAACGCCTTCATCCCCTTGCGCCCGTCGTGGGGCGTGGGTGTCAGGAGAGCGCCATGAGGGGCACGACCACCACCACCCGCCGCCGCTGGGGAGCGCTCGCGCTCGCCACCGGCGTGCTCGCCGCGCTGCTGCCGTTCACCGCCGCCGCGGCGGCGAACACCGTCACCGTCTACTACCAGCCACCGACCGCCTGGGGCGCGTCGGTCAACATCCACTACGGCGTCGACGGGCAGGCCTGGACCGCCGTGCCCGGCATGCCGATGGACACCGCCTGCACCGGCTGGCGTCGCCGGACCGTCGACCTCGGTGCGGCCACCGGCCTCCAGGTCGTGTTCACCAACGGCAGCGGCGTCTGGGACAACAACAACGGCGCCAACTACCGGCTCGGCGCCGGTACGGTGACCGTCGCCGCCGGCCGGATCGGCACGGGCGACCCGTGCGCGACGGCCACCCCCTCGCCGACCCCGTCCGCCACCCCGACGCCGACGCCGTCCGGCACCGCCGGGAACACCGCCGAGGTCTGGTACCACCTCACCCCGCGCGGCTGGACCTCCGCCAACCTGCACTACCGGCCCACCGGCGGCACCTGGACCACCGCGCCCGGCGTCGCCATGGAGACGCGCTGCGCCGGCTGGGCCCGCCGGATCGTCGACCTCGGCGCCGCCACCGGGCTCACCGCCGCGTTCAACGACACCGCCGGCACCTGGGACAACAACGGCGGCGCCGACTACACCATCGGCGCCGGGCGCAGCGTCGTCGACAACGGCCGGGTCACCGCCGGGGCCGGCGACCCGTGCGCGCCGGTCGTGCCGGACACCGGACCACCGTCCACGCCGGGTGGGCTCACCGCCGTCGCCGACGGGCTGGCGGTCACCCTGAGCTGGACCGCCGCCACCGACGACCGGGCCGTCACCGGCTACGAGCTGACCCGCACCGGGGGCGCGGGCGCCGTCACGGCCACCAGCACCACCACCCGCTACGTCGCGTACGACCTGCGGCCCGCCACGACGTACACCTGGACGGTGCGGGCGCTCGACGCGGCCGGCAACCGGTCGGCGGCGAGCGCGCCGGTGTCCGCGACCACCGGCAACCCGCCGGCCGGCGGCGCGCCGCTCGGCGGCGACCCGCGCGAGGACAGCATCTACTTCGTCCTGACCGCGCGGTTCGCCGACGGCGACCCGGCCAACAACCGGGGCGGCAGCCAGCACGTCGCCTCCGGCAACGCGGCGAACGACGACCCGATGTTCCGGGGCGACTTCAAGGGGCTCGTCGACAAGCTCGACTACATCAAGGCGCTCGGGTTCTCCGCCATCTGGATCACGCCGGTGGTGCTCAACCGCTCCGACTACGACTACCACGGCTACCACGGCTGGGACTTCTACCGGGTCGACCCGCGGCTGGAGAGCGCCGGCGCGTCCTACCAGGACCTGATCGACGCCGCACACGCCAAGGGCATCAAGATCTTCCAGGACGTGGTCTACAACCACAGCTCCCGGTGGGGTGCCAAGGGCCTGTTCACGCCCACCGTCCACGGCACCCGCGACGACCAGTGGAAGTGGTACTACGACCAGCAGCAGGCCGGCCGCGAGTACGACCCGATGGTCGAGGCGACAGGCAGCGACCCGGCGCTCACCCCGGCGCAGAACGCCAAGGCCAAGGGCCGGCCGTACAACGGCGACCTCTGGTCGTCCGCCGCGCCCGCCGGCAACCAGTGCCTGAACTGGGGTACGCCGACCGGCGGGCGCAGCGCCGAGGGCTACACCCTCTACCAGTGCCAGTGGCCCACGCCGACCAGCAAGCTCTTCCCGGCCGACAGGTACCACCAGTGCTGGATCGGCAACTGGGAGGGCGAGGACGCGCGCAGCTGCTGGCTGCACGAGGACCTGGCCGACTTCAACACCGAGAACGCGCAGGTGCAGCGCTACCTGATCGACGCGTACAACCGGTTCATCGACATGGGGGTGGACGGCTTCCGGATCGACACCGCCGTGCACATCCCCCGGGTCACCTGGAACCGGCGCTTCCTGCCCGCCATCCAGCAGCACGCCGTGTCGAGGTTCGGCGAGAAGGGCAAGGACTTCTACGTCTTCGGCGAGGTCGCCGCGTTCGTCAACGACAAGTGGAACCGCGGCTCGGTCAACCACTCCGCGCAGTTCTTCACCTGGTCGGAGCGCAGGGAGTACAGCCCGGACGACGTGCGGGCCGCGATCGAGCAGTACGACTACGAGCAGCTGCTCGGCCCGAACGGGCAGCCCACCACCGACAACGCGTTCCTGCGCGGCAACGCGTACCACGCGCCGGACCACTCGCGGTTCTCCGGCATGAACGTGATCGACATGCGGATGCACATGAACTTCTCCGACGCCGGCAACGCGTTCGGCAACGGGAGGGACTCCGACGACAGCTACAACGACGCCACCTACAACGTGGTCTACGTCGACAGCCACGACTACGGGCCGAACAAGTCCGCCACCCGCTACACCGGCGGCACCGACGCGTGGGCGGAGAACATGAGCCTGATGTGGACGTTCCGCGGCATCCCGACGCTCTACTACGGCTCGGAGATCGAGTTCCGCAAGGGCGCCCGGATCGACTGCGGGCCGAGCTGCCCGCTGGACACCACCGGCCGCGCCTACTACGGCGACCACCTGGCCGGCAGCGTCACCGCCGCCGACTTCGGGGTGGTCGGCTCGGCCAGCGGGGCGGTCGCCACCACGCTCGCCCAGCCGCTGGTCAGGCACGTGCAGCGGCTCAACCTGATCCGGCGGGCCGTGCCGGCGCTGCAGAAGGGGCAGTACTCGACCGAGGGCGTCAGCGGCGCGATGGCGTACAAGCGGCGGTTCACCCAGGGAGCGGTGGACAGCTTCGCCCTGGTCACCGTGTCCGGCGGCGCGACGTTCCGGGGCGTGCCCAACGGTCGGTACACCGACGCGGTCACCGGCGACGTGAAGACGGTCACCGACGGCACGCTCACCGCCTCGGTCAGCGGCAAGGGCAACCTGCGCGTCTACGTGCTCGACCTTCCCGGCAACCCGGCGCCGGGGAAGGTCGGCGGGGACGGGCCGTACCTGCGCTGACGAGGGTGTGGCGGGGTCCGGAGGCGTCCGGACCCCGCCCTCGCCCGGGTGGCCCCGCCGAGGCCGGCCGGGAGGGAGGTGCGGCCGGCGAGGGGAGGCGGGGCCACCGGATCACTCGCCGGGCCTGCCGTCCTGGCCGTGCCAGCCGCGGTGGCCGGCCCCGCCCGGGCCGGGGAACACGCCCGCCTCGGCGGCCTTGAGCACCGCGTCGGCCTGCTCCTGGGTCAGCTTGCCGTCCGTGACGGCCTGGTCCAGCCGCTCCTTCAGGGCGGCCTGCCGGTCCTGCGTCGACGGCGGCTGCGGCCGCTCCGGCCGGTCGGCCTGACGCTGCTCCCGGAGCTTCTCCAGCGCCGCGGTCACCTTGTCGGCCGGCACCCCCAGCTCCGTGGCGAGCGCCTCGGCGAACTCGGCCTGCCGGTCGGCGTGCCGCTGGTCGGTGCTCGTGCCGGCGCTCGGAGCGGGGCTCTTGTCGTCGGCGAGCGCCACCGTCGGGGCGGCGATCCCGACGCCGAGCACCCCGGCGGCGGCGAGGCCGACCAGCAGGCGCTTCCTCGTCGTACGGATCATGCGGTTCTCCTGTTCGGTGGTGGTGCGATGACGTCACCGACAGTGACCGCCGGAGCTGGGGGCAACCCGTGGCGAACCTGTCAGCGAGCTGGCAATCAAGGTCTGGATCCGGACAAATGCGGTTGCGAGGCCGCTGCGCCGGCCGCGACGCTGGGCGGACAACCGACGGAAGGGCACCCCTCATGACACAGCCCGTCATCCGCGAGGTCGCGCTCACCGGGCCGGGCTCCGGCCCGTACGCGATCACGGTCGGGCCGGACGGCGCGCTCTGGCTGACGCTGGCCGGCTCCGGCGGCGTCGCCCGGCTCGGCCTCGACGGCGAGGTGCGGACCTGGCGCGCCGACCCGCCGGAGAGCCGGCCGCTGATCATCACCACCGGCCCGGACGGCGCGCTCTGGTACACCCGCTCCGGCGACCACCGGCTCGGCCGGATCACCGTCGACGGCGGGACCGGCTCGGTCGCGCTCCCGCCCGGTTGTGCCCCGTGCGGCCTGGTCGCCGGGCCGGACGGCGCGCTCTGGTACGCCGGCATGGGCGACGACACGGTCGGCCGGGTCACCGTCGACGGGGAGGTCGCCACGTTCCCGCTGCCGGTCGCCAAGGCGTTCCCGTCGATGCTGGCCGTCGGCCCGGACGACGCGCTCTGGCTGACGCTCAACCAGGCGAACGCGATCGCCCGGGTCGACCTCGACGGGTCGGTGCGGGTGCACCCGCTGCCCACCGACGCGGCCGGCCCGGTCGGCATCACCCGGGGCGGCGACGGCGCGCTCTGGTTCGTCGAGATCGCCGCCGGGCAGCTCGGCCGGATCACCCCGGACGGGCGGATCGACGAGTTTCCGCTGCCGGACCGCACGTCCCGCCCGCACGCGATCGTCGCCGACCCGGCCGGCGGCTGCTGGTTCACCGAGTGGGCCGCGAACCGCGTCGCCCACGTCGCCCCCGACGGCCACGTCACCACCCACGACCTCCCGACACCCGCCTCCGAACCCCACGGCCTGACGGTCACCCCCGACGCCTCCGTCTGGGCCGCCCTGGAAACCGGCGCCGTCGCCCACCTCCCCCCGGGGTCGCGTTGATCATGAGGTTGGCGGCAGTTGTGGATCTCCAAACCGCCGCCAACTTCATGATCGGCGGGGCGGGGCGGGAGGGGAGGGGAGGGGAGGGGCTGAGGGTCAGCGGACGGCGGGGGTGACCGTCAGGGTTCCGGTGGTGGTGTCGAGGACGGCGGGGGTGCCTACCGGGACGGTGAGCTGGCCGGGGCCGTGACCGACGGGGAGGCCGCCGAGGACCGGGACGCCGAGGTCGCCCAGGCGGTCGGTGAGCACGTCCACCACGGTCGTGTCCCAGCCGTCGGCGCACTCGGTGAACTGGCCGACCGCCACCCCGGCCAGCCCGTCCAGGGCGCCGCAGCGGCGCAGGTGGGTGAGCATCCGATCGATCTTGTACGGCGGTTCCTGCACCTCCTCGACCAACAGGATCGCGCCGGCCAGGTCGGGCATGTCCGGGGTGCCGATCGACGCGGTGATCAGGCACAGGTTCCCGCCCAGCAACCTGCCCTCGGCCCGGCCGGGCACCCGCACCGGATACGTCTCCTCCGCCTCGACCGCCGCGACGGTCACCGGTTCGGTGCGGGTCAGCGCCGCGTGCAGCGATTCCGCGGAGCGGACCGGGGTGCGCTCGTCCCGCCAGGCGGCGCCCGGACCGTGCACCCCGGCCAGCCGCGCGCCCCGCCAGAGCGCGAACTGCAACGCGGTGATGTCGGAGAAGCCCGCCACCACCTTCGGGTCCCGGCGGACCGCTGCCATGTCGATCAGGTCGACCACCCGCTGCGCCCCGTAGCCGCCCCGGGTGCAGACCACGCCCCGGATCTCCGGGTCGGCGAACGCCGTGTTCAGGTCCTCGGCCCGCAGCGCGTCGTCGCCGGCCAGGTACCCCCGCCGGGCGTACGCGTTCGGCGCGGGCACCGGCCGCAGGCCCCAACCGGTGAGCAGCTCGATGCCGCGGGCCACCCGCTCCGGGCGGGTCGGGCCGGACGGCGACACCAGCATCACCGCGTCGCCGGGACGCAGGGCCGGTGGGCGCAGGCAGTCGTCGGTGGACACGACCGGGAGCCTAGTGCGGCCGAGCCGGACCGTCCGCCGTCGGGCGTACCGGCTAGCCTCGACGTCGTGGCGACCGCGCTGGTGATCGAGAACGACCCGACCGACGACCTCCGCCGCCTGGGGGAGTGGCTCACCGAAGGGGGCCTGGAGCTGCGCGTCGTGCGCCCGCACGCCGGCGACGCGCTCCCCGCCGACCTCGACGGGTACGCCGCCCTGGTGGTGCTCGGCGGCGACCAGCAGGCCTACCCGCTGGCCGACGACAGCCCCGGCGCGGCCTGGTTCCCGGCGCTGGAGGGGCTGCTGCGCAAGGCGGTCCGCCACCGGGTGCCCACGCTGGCGATCTGCCTCGGTGCGCAACTGCTCGCCACCGCGCACGCCGGCCGGGTCGAGCGCAGCCCGTCCGGGCCGGAGATCGGTCCCACCGTCGTGGGCCGGCGCGACGCCGCCGAGACCGACCCGCTGTTCCGCTACGTGCCGCTGATGCCCGACGTGCTCCAGTGGCACGCCGACGAGATCACCGAGCTGCCGCACGGCGCGACGCTGCTCGCCGCCTCCACCCGCTACCCGCACCAGGCGTTCCGCCTCGGCGACCGGGCCTGGGGCCTGCAGTTCCACATCGAGTGCGACACCGCGATGATCGCCGAGTGGTCCCGCGACTCGGCGACGCTGGCCGAGCTGGGCTACGACCCGGAGCTGGTGGTGGCCGCCTGCGACCGGGCGATGGCCGACGTCGAGGAGGCGTGGCAGCCGTTCGCGATCCGGTTCGCCGCGCTCGCCCTCGGCGAACTCGGCGACGACAGCACCCGTCGCAGCCTGCCGCTGCTCGGGGCGTGAGGTGACCCGGCCGGCCCGCGGGCGCCTGGCCCGCTACGGCTTCGCCGAGGGCGACGGCGCCACCCGCGCCGCGGACCTGCTCGGCCCGGACGGGCTCGACCTGTGGCGCCCAGAGGCGCAGGAACCGGCCGACGAGCCCGCCGCCGAGCTGCTCACCGCGCTGTCCCGGGCCGCGGACCCGGACCTGGCGCTGCGCCAGCTGCATCGGCTGGTCGAGTCGGAGCGGCGCACCGGGGACGAGGCGGCGGTCCGCGACGCGCTGGCCGCCGACCCCGGGCTGCG
>NZ_CADEAU010000152.1 GCF_902825405.1 Micromonospora maritima
GGCCGCCCGCGCGGAGCTGGGCGAGGCGTGGGACATCCCGGCCGGGGTCATCCCGAGCCAGGCCGGTCGCGACACCGACGGCATCCTGGGCGCGGCGGCCGAGGGCCGCCTCGGCGCCCTGGTGGTGGCCGGGATGGACCCGGCCGACCTGGCCGACCCGCGCCTGGCCGAGACGGCCCTGGACGCGGTGCCGTTCCTGGTCAGCCTGGAACTGCGGATGAGCGCGGTGTCCCGGCGGGCGGACGTGGTCTTCCCGGTCGCCCCGGTGGTCGAGAAGGCCGGCAGCTTCCTCGACTGGGAGGGCCGGCTGCGCACCTTCGAGAAGGTGCTGGACACCGGCGCGATGACCGACGGTCGGGTGCTCGACGCCATCGCGGCGCAGCTCGACGTGCGGCTCGGCGCCGGCGACGTGCCGAGCGTGCGCCGCGAGCTGGGCGCGCTGCCTCGGACCCGGGTCGGGCGGCCGTCCGCGCCCTCGGTCGAGCCGGCCACCGTGCCGCAGCCCGGACCGGGCCAGGCCGTGCTGGCCACCTGGCACCAGCTCGTCGACCTGGGCAGCCTCACCGACGGCGACGAGCACCTCGCCGGCACCGCCCGCCCGCCGGTGGTCCGGCTGGGCAAGGGCACCGCCGAGGCGCTCGGCGTGGCCGACGGGGATCCGGTCACGGTCGGCACCGACCGCGGCGCGGTCACCCTGCCGGCGGCGATCACCGAGATGCCGGACGGCGTCGTCTGGCTGCCGACCAACTCACCCGGCTCGACCGTACGCCGCAGCCTCGGCGCGACGTCCGGTCACGTCGTGCAGGTGACCGCGGCGCCCGTCGCCGCGGACGCCGCCGCGCGCCCGGGTCCGCTCCTCAACACCGGGGGTGTATCCCAGTGAACGCCGTCATCCTCGCGGCGCAGGACCCGACGCTCGCCGACTTCGGCAAGGACCCGTGGTGGCTGGTCCTCGGGAAGATCGTCTTCGCGTTCGCCTTCGGCCTGCTGGCCACGCTGCTCGGCGTCTGGTTCGAGCGGCGGGTCGTGGGCCGGATGGCGGTGCGGCCCGGCCCCAACCAGGTCGGCCCGTTCGGCCTGCTCCAGACGCTCGCGGACGGCCTGAAGATGGCGTTCAAGGAGGACATCCTCCCGCGCGCCGCCGACAAGGTGGTCTTCTTCTTCGCCCCGACCATCTCGGTGATCTCCGCGGTCACCGCGCTGTCGGTGATCCCGTTCGGCCCGAAGGTGAGCATCTTCGGCCACTGGACGCCGCTGCAGGTCACCGACGTTTCGGTGGCGGTGCTGGTGATCCTGGCCTGCTCCTCGATGGGCGTCTACGGCATCGTGCTCGGCGGGTGGGCCTCCGGCTCGACGTACCCGCTGCTCGGCGGTCTCCGGTCCAGCGCCCAGATGATCTCGTACGAGGTCGCGATGGGGCTGAGCATCGTGGCGGTGTTCATGACCGCCGGCACGATGTCGACGAGCGGGATCGTCGCCGCGCAGGGCGACGCCACGCAGCTGAGCATCGGCGGGTTCGACCTGCCGGCCCCCGGCTGGTACGCGATCCTGCTGCTGCCCAGCTTCATCATCTTCTTCATCGCCATGGTCGGTGAGACCAACCGGGCGCCGTTCGACCTGCCCGAGGCGGAGTCGGAGCTGGTCGCGGGTTTCATGACGGAGTACAGCTCGCTGAAGTTCGCGCTCTTCATGCTCTCCGAGTACGTGGCGATGGTGACCATGTCGGCGGTCACCACGACGCTGTTCCTCGGCGGCTGGCGGGCACCCTGGCCGATCACGCTCTGGTCGGGCGCCAACGAGGGTTGGTGGCCGATGCTGTGGTTCTTCGGCAAGGTGATCCTGCTGGTGTTCGTGTTCGTCTGGCTGCGCGGCACGCTGCCCCGGCTCCGCTACGACCAGTTCATGCGGTTCGGCTGGAAGGTGCTGCTGCCGATCAACCTGGTCTGGATCCTGGTGCTCGCCGGGCTGCGCTCGATCGAGGACTGGCAGACCAACGACCGGCTGCTCGCCACCGGCATCGGCGCGGGCGTGCTGCTGCTGGCCACGCTCTTCTGGCCCAGCAAGAAGAAGCAGCCGAAGCCGTCTCCCCAGGAGCAGGCGGACAGCCGGCCGTACGGCAGCTTCCCGCTGCCCCCGATGGATCTTCAGGTTCCACCGAGCCCACGCACCAAGCGTGTGGTCGCCGAGCGGGAGCCGGCCAACGTCGTCGCCGGCTCGGACTCCAGGGAGGTGTGACGTGGGCGCGATCACCGGAACGTTCAAGGGCTTCGGGGTCACCTTCTCGCACATGTTCAAGAAGGTCGTCACCACCGACTACCCGTTCAAGCCGCCGGTCTCGGCGCCGCGCTACCACGGGCGGCACATCCTCAACCGGCACCCGGACGGGCTGGAGAAGTGCATCGGCTGCGAGCTGTGCGCCTGGGCCTGCCCGGCCGACGCGATCTACGTGGAGGGTGGCGACAACACCGAGGAGCAGCGCTTCTCCCCGGGTGAGCGGTACGCCAGCACCTACCAGATCAACTATGCCCGGTGCATCTTCTGCGGGCTCTGCATCGAGGCCTGCCCGACCCGTTCGCTCACCATGAGCAACGAGTACGAGCTGGCCCGGGACAACCGGCAGGACCTGATCTTCACCAAGGAGCAGCTGCTCGCGCCGCTGCTCGAAGGCATGGAGCAGCCGCCGCACCCGATGCGGCTGGGCGACAGCGAGAAGGACTACTACGTCGGCGCGTTGACCAACCCGGGCACCTCGGCCGGCGCCGAGCACTCGCCGATGGGCCCGGGCCGGTACCAGGTGGAGGAGCACCCCGGCGTGACCTTCCCCGGCGCCGAGCAGGCCGCGCAGCGGTCCGAGGCGGGCAAGGGAGCAGGGGTATGACCACGCAGACGGTGCTCGCCGCGGCGGGCGAGGTGACCGGGGGTGAGGAGGTCACCTTCTGGATCCTCGCTCCGCTGGCCCTGATCGGGGCGCTCGGCATGGTGTGGGCCCGCAACGCGGTGCACTCCGCGCTCTGGCTGGTGCTGACCATGCTCTGCCTGGGCGTGTTCTACGTGCTCCAGGCGGGGCCGTTCATCGGCATGGTGCAGATCATCGTCTACACCGGCGCGATCATGATGCTCTTCCTGTTCGTGCTGATGCTCGTCGGTCGGGACGCGTCCGACTCGCTGATCGAGACGCTGCGCGGCCAGCGGGTCGCCGCGGTGGTGCTCGGGCTCGGCTTCGCCGGCCTGGTCGGCACCGGCCTCTACCGCGCGCTCGACGGCGTGCGGGCGGCCGGCCTCGACCAGGCGAACGCCGAGGGCAACGTGCAGGGCATCGCCCGGCTGCTCTTCACCAAGTACGTCTTCGCCTTCGAGTTGACCTCGGCGCTGCTGATCACGGCCGCGGTGGGCGCGATGGTGCTGGCGCACGTGGAGCGGCGCAAGGAGGACCGGATGGACCAGGTCGCCACCATGAAGGCGCGGTTCCGGCCCGGCAACTACCCCGGCCCGAAGCCCGGCCCGGGTGTCTTCGCCACCTCGTCCTCGGTGGCCACGCCGGCCCGCCTGCCGGACGGCCGGCTCACCGACCGCGGCATCCCGGAGATCATGCCGGTGCGCGACATGACGGCCGAGGAGACCGCACTGAAGGGGACCGACAAATGACCCCGGACTACTACCTGATCCTCGCGGCGGTGCTGTTCACCATCGGCGCCGTCGGCGTGCTGGTCCGACGCAACGCCATCGTGCTGTTCATGTGCGTCGAGCTGATGCTCAACGCGGCCAACCTGACCCTGGTCACGTTCAGCCGGATCAACGGCGACCTGAACGGCCAGATCATGGCGTTCTTCGTGATGGTGGTGGCCGCGGCCGAGGTCGTGGTCGGTCTCGCGATCATCATGGCGATCTTCCGGACCCGGCGCTCGGCCAGCGTCGACGACGCCAACCTGCTGAAGTACTGAGGGGTCTGCGGTGGAACAGACTGTGGAATTCGCTACTGCGGATGGCCTGCTGGGCAGCGTCTGGCTGCTGGTGGCGATCCCGCTGGTCAGCGCGGCGGTCCTGCTGCTGCTCGGCAGGCGGGCGGACCGCTGGGGCCACTGGCTGGGCGTGGCCGCCATCGGCGCCGCGTTCGTGCTCGGCCTGACCTACTTCTTCCAGCTTCGCGGCCTGGAGAACAAGCAGGTCGAGCAGAGTCTCTGGCAGTTCATCACGGTCGGCGACCTGAAGGTGGACTTCGGTCTGCTCTTCGACCCGCTGGCCGCGGTGTTCGTCCTGCTGATCACCGGGGTGGGCTTCCTGATCCACCTCTACGCCGTGGAGTACATGGCGCACGACGAGGGCCGGCGCCGGTTCTTCGGGTACTTCAACCTGTTCGTCGCCGCGATGCTGCTGCTGGTGCTCGGCAACAACTACGTGATGCTCTACTTCGGCTGGGAGGGCGTCGGCCTGGCGTCGTACCTGCTGATCTCCTTCTGGTACGGCCGGCCCAGCGCGGCCACCGCCGGCAAGAAGGCGTTCCTGATGAACCGGGTCGGCGACGCCGGCCTGGCCATCGGCATCTTCGTCATGTTCGCCATGCTCGGCACCACCCAGTACGACGAGGTGTTCAACGGGGTCGGCTCGCTGACCTCCACCACGGTGCTCGTGCTCGGCCTGCTGCTGCTCCTGGGCGCGGCCGGCAAGTCCGGCCAGTTCCCGCTCCAGGCGTGGCTGCCGGACGCGATGGAGGGCCCGACCCCGGTGTCGGCGCTCATCCACGCGGCCACCATGGTCACCGCGGGCGTCTACCTGATCGCCCGCTCCAACCCGATCTTCTCGGCCAACGAGACGCTCCAGCTCGTGGTGGTCGGCGTCGGCGCGCTCACGCTGCTGATGGGCTGCGTCATCGGCGCGGCGAAGGACGACATCAAGCGGGTGCTGGCCTGGTCCACGGTGAGCCAGATCGGCTACATGTTCCTCGGCGTCGGTCTCGGCGGCGGCGCCTACGCGCTGGCGATCATCCACCTGCTGGCGCACGGCTTCTTCAAGGCCAACATGTTCCTCGGCGCCGGCTCGGTCATGCACGGCATGAACGACCAGGTGGACATCCGCCGCTTCGGCGGGCTGTCGAAGTACATGAAGATCACCTGGCTGACGTTCATGATGGGCTGGCTGGCCATCATCGGCATCCCACCGCTCTCCGGCTACTTCTCCAAGGAACCGATCATCGCGTCCGCGTTCGAGCGGGAGGGCTGGACCGCCTGGCTGTTCGGCGGCGCGGCGCTCCTCGGCGCCGGGCTCACCGCGTTCTACATGACCCGGCTCTTCGTGCTCACGTTCCACGGCCCGAAGCGGTGGACCGAGGACATCGAGCACCCGCACGAGTCGCCGAAGCTCATGACGATCCCGCTGATCCTGCTCGCCGCCGGCTCGGTGGTGGCCGGTGGCCTGATGACGCTGAACGACGGTGTGGTGTCCTGGCTGACCCCGGTGCTCGGCGAGGAGGCGGGCGGCGAGGCGCACGGCGTGCTCTCGCACACCGTGATCACCATCCTCTCGATCCTGATCACCGTGCTCGGTGCCGGGCTGGCCTGGTTCCTGTTCCGCAACGGCACGGCCACCGAGCCGCAGCCGGCCGGCGTGGTGGTCACCGCCGCCCGCCGGAACCTCTACACGGACGCCTTCAACGAGGCGGTCTTCGAGAAGCCGGGCATCTTCCTCACCCGGGCGCTGGTGTTCCTCGACAACCGGGGCGTCGACGGGCTGGTCAACGGCCTGGCCGCCGCCGTGGGCGGGGGCTCGGGCCGGCTCCGGCGGCTGCAGACCGGCTTCGTGCGGTCGTACGCGACCTCGATCCTGACCGGCGCGCTGCTCGTGGTGGCGGCGTTCCTGGCGGTGCAGGCGGGGTGGCTGGCGTGATCGACAGCAACGCGGCCGCCCCCGCCGGCGGGCCACGCAGTCACGACGGAGGTAAGGCCGAATAATGTCCAACTTCCCGTTCCTCTCGGTGCTGACCGTGGCGCCGCTGGTCGGCGCCCTGGTCGTGGCGTTGCTGCCGCGCAGTCGGCCGGACCTGGCCAAGCTGGTGGCGTTCGGCTGGTCGCTGCTGGTGCTGGTGCTCTCGGTGGTGATGTGGTTCGCCTTCTCCGCCGGCGGTGACCGGTTCCAGTTCCGCGAGTCGTACCCGTGGATCCCGAACTGGGGCGTGCGGTTCACCTTCGAGGTGGACGGCATCGCGCTGGTCATGCTGATGCTGATCGCGATCCTGGTGCCGCTGGTGATCCTGGCGTCCTGGCACGACGCCGAGTCGTCCAAGCGCTCGGTGCCGGTCTACTTCGCGCTGCTGCTTGTCCTCGAGTGCACGATGATCGGCGTCTTCGCCGCCGCCGACGTCTTCCTGTTCTACGTGTTCTTCGAGGTCATGCTGGTGCCGATGTACTTCCTGATCGGTAGCTACGGCGGCCACCAGCGGCAGTACGCGGCGGTCAAGTTCTTCCTCTACTCGCTGGTCGGCGGCCTGTTCATGCTGGCCGCGGTGATCGGCCTCTGGGTGGTCGGCGGGAAGACCTTCGACTGGCAGGCGCTGAGCCAGGCCGAGTTCGCCACGAACACCGCCCGCTGGCTGTTCCTCGGCTTCTTCATCGCGTTCGCGATCAAGGCGCCGTTCTTCCCGTTCCACACCTGGCTGCCGGACGCCGGTGGCGCCGCCCCGGCCGGCGCGGCCGCCCTGCTGGTCGGCGTGCTGGACAAGGTCGGCACGTTCGGCATCCTGCGCTACTGCCTGCCGCTGTTCCCGGAGGCGTCGCGCTGGTTCGCGCCGTGGGCGCTGGCGCTCGGCGTGATCGGCATCATCTACGCCGCGCTGCTGGCGGTCGGGCAGAACGACCTGAAGCGGCTGGTGTCGTACACCTCGATCGCGCACTTCGGGTTCATCGGCGTGGGCATCTTCGCCTTCACCACCCAGGCCGGCACCGGCGCGGTGCTCTACATGCTCAACCACGGCCTCGCCACCGGTCTGCTCTTCCTGGTGGTCGGCATGCTGATCGCCCGGCGCGGGTCGGCGCTGATCAGCGACTTCGGCGGCGCCGGCAAGCTGGTGCCGGTGCTGGCCGGCGTGCTCTTCTTCGCCGGTCTGGCCTCGCTGGCGCTGCCCGGCACCGCGCCGTTCGTCTCCGAGTTCCTGGTGCTGATCGGCAC
Organism: Micromonospora maritima; assembly: GCF_902825405.1. Taxonomy (GTDB): domain Bacteria; phylum Actinomycetota; class Actinomycetes; order Mycobacteriales; family Micromonosporaceae; genus Micromonospora; species Micromonospora maritima. The sequence continues at coordinate 7,159 of NZ_CADEAU010000152.1, forward strand.
GTTCACCGTCAACAAGCCGGTCGCGGTGATCGCCACGCTCGGCATCATCCTGGCCGCCGCGTACGTGCTGTGGATGGTGCAGCGCACCACCCAGGGCACGCTGAACCCGGCACTGACGGAGGTCGAGGGCATGCGCCGGGACCTCACGCTGCGCGAGAAGGTCGTGGTGGCACCGCTGATCGCGCTGATCGTGCTGCTCGGCTTCTATCCGAAGCCGGTCACCGATGTCATCAACCCCGCCGTCCAGGCGACCATGCAGGACGTCGGCAAGTCCGATCCCGCCCCTGAGGTCGGCAGTGTCCAGGAGGCGTCGAAGTGAGTGAACTGAAGCTGCCGTCGATCGACTACGCGGCGCTCGCTCCCATCCTGATCATGCTGGGCGCGGCCCTGGTCGGCGTCCTGGTCGAGGCGTTCGTGCCGCGCCGCCTGCGCAACGGGGTGCAGCTCGCTCTCGCCCTGCTCGCGGTGCTGGCCGCGATCGCCATGGTGATCCTGAACTCCGACGACCGGCTGATCACCGCCGGTGGGGCGATCGCGGTGGACGGGCCGACGCTCTTCCTCCAGGGCGCCATCCTGGTCCTGGCCGCCATGGCGCTGCTGCTCGTCGGTGAGCGTGCGGTCGAGCGGGGCGGCGCCTTCGTGGCGCACGCGGCGGTCACCGCCGAGTCGCCCGAGGACCGCAGGCAGGCCGAGGGGGTGGGCGGCGCCACCGAGGTCTACCCGCTGATGACGTTCGCGATCGGCGGCATGCTGATCTTCGTGGCGGCGAACGACCTGCTGACCATGTTCATCTCGCTCGAGGTCTTCTCGCTGCCGCTCTACCTGCTCTGCGCGCTGGCCCGCCGCCGGCGGCTGCTGAGCCAGGAGGCGGCGATGAAGTACTTCCTGCTCGGCGCGTACGCCTCGGCGTTCTTCCTGTTCGGCGTCGCCCTGATCTACGGCTTCACGTCCGGGATCCCGGGCCGGGGCGCCGGCGTCGACTTCGCCACCGTGCACGCGGCGGTCGGCCAGTCCTCGTCCAGCCAGGTGCTGCTCTTCGCCGGTATGGCGCTGCTCGCCATCGGTCTGCTGTTCAAGGCCGCCGCCGCGCCGTTCCACGTCTGGACGCCCGACGTCTACCAGGGCGCGCCGACGCCGGTGACCGGCTTCATGGCCGCCTGCACCAAGGTCGCCGCGTTCGGCGCGCTGCTGCGGGTCTTCCACGTCGCGTTCGCGGGCGCCTCCTGGGACTTCACCCCGGTCCTCGGCGTGGTGGCGGTGCTGACCATGCTGGTCGGCGCCGTGCTCGCGGTCACCCAGACGGACATCAAGCGCCTGCTGGCGTACTCGTCGATCGCGAACGCCGGTTACCTGCTGGTGGGTGTCCTGGCACCGACCAAGTCGGGGCTCTCCGGCACCATGTTCTACCTGGCCGCGTACGGCTTCTCGGTGCTCGCCGCGTTCGCGGTGGTGACGCTGGTGCGGGACGCCGACGGCGAGGCCACCCACCTGTCCCGTTGGGCCGGGCTGGGTCGCCGCTCGCCGTTCTTCGCGGCGGTCTTCACGTTCATCCTGCTGGCCTTCGCCGGTATCCCGCTCACCAGCGGCTTCACCAGCAAGTTCGCGGTGTTCGGGCCGGCGCTGGAGGCGAACCAGGCGTGGCTGGTGATCGCCGGCGTGCTGACCAGCATGGTGCTGGCGTTCCCGTACCTGCGGGTCGTGGTGATGATGTGGCTGTCCGAGCCGGGTGAGTCGACCCCGACGGTGGCCGTGCCGGGCGCGCTCACCTCCGCGGCCCTGGTCATCGGCGTGCTGGCCACGCTGGTCCTCGGTGTGGTGCCCGGGCCGCTGCTCGATCTGACCACCGGTGCCGCCGAATTCGTCCGATGACCGAACGGATCCTCCGGGGGCCGGTACGCCGTGGCGTGCCGGCCCTCGGCCTCCATCCCCCTCGCCGAGCAGGTCGAACGGGTGTGGCATGGTTGAAGACGTGGTGAACCCGGCTGGCGAGCGTTCAGGTCAGTTCGGCGCGCTCGGCCTGCACCTCGCCGATCCGCGCGTCGAAGCCTCCGTGCTGGGCGTGCTCGACCGGGTCGAGGCGCACCTGCGGGCCAGCGTGGCCAGCGCGGACCCGCTCGTCACCGAGGCGGCCCGGCACCTGCTCCAGGCCGGCGGCAAGCGGTTCCGCCCGCTGCTGGTGGCGTTGGGGGCCCAGTTCGGCGACCCGGAGGCCGAGCAGGTCGTCCCGGCCGCCGTGGTGATGGAACTCACTCACCTCGCGACGCTCTACCACGACGACGTGATGGACGAGGCGGCCGTGCGGCGGGGCGCCCCGAGCGCCAACTCCCGCTGGACCAACTCGGTGGCCATCCTGGTCGGCGACTACCTCTTCGCCCGGGCCGCGGACATCGCCGCCGACCTGGGCCCGGAGGCGGTCCGGTTGCAGGCGCGCACGTTCGCCCGGCTGGTGCACGGCCAGATCGCCGAGACGGTCGGGCCGCGGGACACCGACCCGGTCGCCCACTACCTGCACGTGATCGCCGAGAAGACCGGTTCGCTGATCGCCACCTCGGCCCGCTTCGGCGGCATGTTCGGCGGCGCGTCCCCCGAGCACATCGAGGCCCTGGCCGGATACGGCGAGATCATCGGGGTGGCGTTCCAGCTCTCCGACGACCTGCTGGACATCGCCAGCGACTCGGTGGAGTCCGGCAAGACGCCCGGTACGGACCTGCGCGAGGGCGTGCCCACCCTGCCGGTGCTCTACGCGCTCGCGGCCGACGACTCGGACGCGGCGAGCGTGCGGCTGCGGGAGATCCTGGCCACCGGCCCACTTGTCGACGACGCCCTGCACGCCGAGGCGCTGACCCTGCTGCGCGAGTCCCCGGCGCTCAAGCGGGCGCGGGAGACGGTGCGCAGCTACGCCGAGGACGCCCGGGCCCGCCTGGCCCCGCTCCCCGAGGGCCCGGCCCGCCGCGCGCTGGAGTCCCTCTGCGACTACATCGCCGACCGCACCAGCTGATCGTTCCGGTCGTTCCCGCTGCGCCCGGCCCGATCCGTCGCTCCCGAGCCGTCCCCGGCGCACACCGAGCTGAATCCACGCCGGTTCCACAGTCGTCACGGAGCATAGCCCCGGAAGGGAAGAGATCGCGCTTGGGCGATATACCGCTGAGTCATAATTATGACCAGGCGGTATATCGCTCGAATACGGCGTCGTTCTTGCGACGGCCTCGGCCGCAAGGAGCTGCTGCCCCCGGGCCCGGTCGACCTCGGCCCGCGTCGCGGCGACCTGCTCTTGCTCCGGCGCCACACCCGCTCCGGCCACACCCGCTCCGGCCACGCCCGCCCGCGCACCACGCCCGCCGCGCACCACGCTCGCCCGCGGGCGTGACGCCGTCGAGCGTGCCTCGGTCACATGTCGGGCCGGCGCGGCAGGTCGTGGCGGGACACCCCGGGCGGCCCCGGCAGGTCCTGCCGAACACGCCCGACTCCCGAAGGGGACAGGTCAGGCGGTGCGGGACAGGCGGTGCGCGCCGAGAAGCATGAGCGCGGCCGCCAGGAGCATGGCGAGGGCGGCGGTCAGCCACATCGCGGGGTAGCCGGCGGCGCCGGCCAGCGCGCCGAGGCCGAGCGGGCCGAGGCTGCCGCCCGCGTACACCCCGGTCTGGGTGATCGAGGTGGCGGCGGCCGGGGCCCGCGGGTGGAGACGGACCACCGCGAAGTTCATCAGCCCGGGCCAGGCCCAGCCGAGGCCGAAGCCGAGCACCACGCCGGCGACCAGCGGCACCGGGCCGGCCACCGCCAACAGCACCAGGCCCACGGCACCGGCCACCAGCAGTCCGGCGATCAACCCGACGTGGCCGCGTGCCCGCCGGTCGGCGAACCAGCCCACCCCGACCCGGGCGACCACGCACACCGCGCTGCCCAGCGTCAGGGTCAGGCCGGCCAACGCGGGGGAGAGCCCGCGCGCGGCCGACGAGTCGACCAGGAACGTGCTCAGCGCGTTCGCCGCGGCCGCCGCGAGCGTTGCGGCCAGCCCCACCACCACGAGCGGTCCCCGGCCGTCCCCGCGGCCCGCG
>NZ_CADEAU010000153.1 GCF_902825405.1 Micromonospora maritima
GGCCGCGATCCTGTCGGCCCGCCGGGCCCACCGGCACCGGGCTGCCGCGACGTCCGCCGCGCCCGGGCCGGGCGCGGGTGGTTGACCCGCGCCCGTGACCCGATCGGGTACGCGGAACGGGCCGCCGGTCGCCCGGCGGCCCGTCCGTGGGGTCTCGATCAGAAGACGCTCACGCCGTAGACGCTGAGCGGCTCGGTGACCGGCTGGAAGTAGGTGGTGCCACCGGTGCGGCAGTTGCCGCTGCCACCGGAGGTGAGGCCGAGCGCGGTGCTGCCGGCGAACAGCGAGCCGCCGCTGTCGCCACCCTCGGCGCAGACGTTGGTGCGGATCAGCCCGGAGACGCTGCCCTCGGCGTAGTTGACCGTCGCGTTGGTGGCCGAGACACTGCCACTGCGCAGGCCGGTGGTGCTGCCGGAGCGACGGACCGACTGACCCACGTACGCGTTGCCGGCCGAGGTGATGTCCTGGTAGCTGCCGTTGTAGAGGTAGACGTTGCCGGTCGCGTTGGCCGAGTTGCTGTGCCGGACGATGCCGTAGTCGTTGCCCGGGAAACTGGTGCCGGCCCGGGTGCCGAGCACGGACGTCTGGCCGGAGTTCGAGTACCAGGTCGAGCCGAGGTTGGTGCAGTGACCGGCGGTGAGGAAGTAGTAGGTGGAGCCGCTGCGCACGTTGAAGCCGAGCGAACAGCGGTAGCCACCGGTGTAGATGGCCTGGCCGCCGGAGATGCGGGTGGTGAGCGTGCCGGCCTCGGCCTCGATCCGGACCGCGCCGCCGGTGCGGGCGGCGGCGGCCTTGACCCGCTCCAGCTTGGCGCCGGTGACGGTGCTGTCGACGGAGACGACGACCTGGTTGGTCGCCGCGTCGGTCCACCAGGCGGTGCCCGGAATCTTGGCGGAGCGCTCCAGCTCGTTGGTGGCGGCCCTGAGCTGCTTGGCACCGCGGGTGACCAGCTTCGGCGTGGCGCCGGCGGCGTGCACCTGGCGGGCGGCGGCGGCGTCGGTCACCGTGACGACCATCGTGCCGCGGGCGTCGGCGTAGGCGCCGGCGGCGCGGTCACCGAGCTTGGCGACGAGGGTAGCGGCGGCGTCCGGCGAGAGGGGTGAGGGGGCCGCCTGGGCGGGGGCGCCGAGCAGCGAACCGGTGACCAGGGTGCCGGCCACGGCGACGGCGGCGGCGCGACGGAGCGTGGACCTCGTGGGTCGCATGTAACAACCTCCGAATGGGGGTGAACGGGCGCTGTCATGGGGAAGCGCCCGAGGACAACCCGGGCGACCTGGGGAAACCGTCCGGGCTGACCAAAGTATTCACATATTTAAGATCGTAAGCAAGACATGCGTTTGCCCGGATTCGCACCCGGCTCCGATGTAACGCCGTGGCAACAACATCGACATGGAGTGTCAGAGCCGCTCAGGGCGGTCAGGCGCGACGGCGGGCCCCCGGGCCGGGTCGGGGCAGCACGTCGCGCGGCTCGGCCACGTCGTGCCCGTCGGCACAGCGCAACGCGACCCGGACCTCGGCGCCGCAGTCCCGGTGCGCCACGCTCAGCGGCGAGCCCTCCGGGTCGGCGAGGTAGCGGTCGCCCCACCCGAGGACCGCGACCAGCACCGGCCACAGGTCCAGCCCCATCTCGGTGAGCCGGTACTCCTGGCGCGGCCGGCTGCCCGGCTCCCGGTACGGCTCCCGGCGCAGCACTCCCCGCTCCACGAGCATCGACAGCCGATTGGTCAGCACCTGGCGCGGGATGCCGGTGCGCACCCGCATGTCGTCGAAGCGCCGCACGCCGTTGAAGACCTCGCGGAGCACGACGAGCGTCCACCGCTCGCCGAGGATCTCCATGGCGCGCGCGATGGTGCAGTTCTCCACCGACCAGTCCAGTGCCGCGGGTCTCATGCCGACCAGGCTAGGTCTGATTGACAGACTCAGCAAGCGCTGCGAGGCTGGGTCCATGACACAGACGCAGGAGCGCAGCCGCACGTTCACCTGGTCCGACCCGGTCGCCGGGGCCGCCCACGTCGGCCGGCGCAGCGGCCTGGAACTGCTGCGCGCGATGATCGCCGGCGAGCTGGCCGGGCCGCCGGTCATGCACCTGATCGACATGGCCCGGATGGAGGCCGACGAGGGGCGCGTGACGGTCGAGCTGCTGCCCCAGGAGTTCCACTACAACCCGCTCGGCACCGTGCACGGCGGCGTCCTCTCCACTCTGCTGGACACCGCCGCGGGCTGCGCCGTGCACACCACCCTGCCGGCCGGCGTCGGCTACACGTCGCTGGACCTCAACGTGAAGTTCCTCCGCCCGGTCACCGTGGACAGCGGCACCTTGCGCTGTGAGGGCACCGTGCTGCAACGCGGCCGCCGCACCGCCCTCGCCGAGGCCCGCCTCACCGACCCCGCCGACCGCCTGGTGGCCCACGCCACCTCCACCTGCCTCCTCTTCCCCCTCGACGAGCCCGCCTGACCCCCACCCCTGCCCCGCCCCCTGCCCCGCGATCTTGCACTTTGGGCCTGCGGAACGTCCGATCCACCGCTTCTGCCCGGGCAGCAACTGCAAGATCGCGGGGGTGAGGGTGGGGTGGGGTGGGGTCGGGTCAGGCGGGGGTGGGGCGGCGGGCGGCTCGGGTGGCTCGGCGGTCCTCGAAGCGGGACGCCTGGGTCTCCAGGGTGTCCAGGTGGGCGGCGATCTGGTCACGGGCGGTCTCGCCGTCGGCGTCCAGGCCGGTCACCTCGAACAGGTTCCACTGACGCAGCACCGGCACCACCACCTCGTCCCGGTGCTGCCGCAGGTCGTAGATGCCGGCCAGGGCGATCGCCACCGACTTGCGGGCGAAGCCGTCGATCCCCACGCCGGGCATCTGGAAGTCGGCGAGCACGTCGGCCACCGCCCGCATGGCCTGGCTCGGCGCCAGCTCGAACGCGGCGCCGAGCAGGTTGCGGTAGAAGACCATGTGCAGGTTCTCGTCCGCCGCCACCCGGGCCAGCAGCGCCTCGCAGGCGGGGTCCCCGGTGGCCCGGCCGGTGTTGCGGTGCGAGATGCGGGTCGCGAGTTCCTGGAACGACACGTACGCCAGCGAGTGCAGCACCTCGTCGTCGTGGGTGTTGCGGTAGCCGGCGGACATGTGCACCATCCGCGCCCGCTCCAGCGCCACCGGGTCCACCGCCCGGGTCACCGTGAGGTAGTCCCGGATGGCGGTGCCGTGTCGCCCCTCCTCGGCGGTCCACCGGTGCACCCACGTGCCCCAGGCGCCGTCGCGGCCGAAGAGCGTGGCGATCTCGTGGTGGTACGAGGGCAGGTTGTCCTCGGTGAGCAGGTTGACGATCAGCGCGGTGCGGGCCACCTCGGGAATCGTCGAGTCGCTCTCCGACCAGGGCTCGCCGCCGAGCGGGCCGTCGAAGGTGCGCCCGTCGCTCCACGGCACGTACTCGTGCGGGAACCACTCCTTGGCCAGCGACAGGTGCCGGTCGAGGTTCTTCTCCACGACCGGTTCGAGTTCGGTGAGCAGAGCGGTCTGGCTGAGCACGGACACGACGTTCTCCCTACGGTGGCGTAACTTACGCCACCGTAGGTCCAAACGTCGTCAGGCGCCAGTGCCGGCCGGGCCGACCAGCGGCTTCAGGTCCTCCCGGGGCGGCGTCCACTCGCCCGCCGCCGCGGCCACCTGCTCCCCCGAGCGGATGTCCTTCACCTCGTCGCCCTCCGCGCCGGGGAACCAGACGTACGGGATGCCGCGCCGCTCGGCGTACCGGATCTGCTTGCCGAACTTCGCCGCGGACGGCGACACCTCGGTCGGCACACCGCGCGACCGCAGCGCCGCCGCGACCGCGTCGCTGGCCGCCCGGTCCTCCTCGGCGGTGACCGCGACCAGCACGCACGTCGGCACCGACCGGGACACCGACAGCGCCTCCGCGCCGAACAGCAGGCCCAGCAGCCGGGTCACCCCGATCGAGATGCCCACCCCGGGGAACCGCACGTTTCCCGAGCTGGCCAGGTTGTCGTAGCGACCGCCGGAGCAGATCGAGCCGAACCGCTCGTAGCCGATCATCTGCGTCTCGTAGACCGTGCCGGTGTAGTAGTCCAAGCCGCGGGCGATGCGCAGGTCGGCCACGCAGAGGCCGGGCGCGTGCGCGGCGGCGGTGTCCACCACGGCGGTCAGTTCCGCGATGCCCTCGTCGAGCAGCGGGTCGCTCACCCCGAGGGCGCGCACCGCGTCGGCGAACGAGGCGTCCGGCGCGGAGATCTCGGCCAGCGCCAGGCACGCCTTGGCCTGCGCCTCGCTCGCCCCGGCGGTCTCGGCCAGCAACTCGGCCACCGCCGCCGGGCCGAGCTTGTCGAGCTTGTCCACCGCGCGCAGCGCCGCCTCCGGGTCGGTCAGCCCGATGCCGCGGTAGAAGCCCTCGCAGATCTTGCGGTTGTTCACCTGGATCCGCACCGGCGGGATGGGCAGCGACCGCAGCGCGTCACCGATGACCAGCGGCATCTCGGCCTCGTAGTGCGCCGGCAGCGTGTCCCGGTCGACGATGTCGATGTCGGCCTGGAGGAACTCCCGGTAGCGGCCCTCCTGCGGGCGCTCACCCCGCCACACCTTCTGGATCTGGTAGCGGCGGAACGGGAACGGGAGCTTGCCGGCGTTCTCCAGCACGTAGCGGGCGAACGGCACGGTCAGGTCGAAGTGCAGGCCGAGCGCGTCGTCGCCGGCCGGGCCGTCGGCGTCGGCCTGCAACCGGCGCAGCAGGTAGACCTCCTTCGAGGTGTCCCCCTTCCGCAGCAACTGATCCAGCGGTTCGACCGAGCGGGTCTCCAGCGGCGCGAAACCGTACAACTCGAACGTGGTGCGGATGCGATCGAGGACGAACTGCTCGACCATCCGCTGCCCCGGCGTCCACTCGGGGAAGCCGGAGATGGGCGTGGGCTTGCTCATGACGAACTCCTTGAGGACCCGCGCCGGGCGCGGGTGCGGGACTAGAGGCCTCGGGTGGGCGAGGCCGGGCGCGCGCCGCCGGTGCCCGCCACCTCGACGAGGTAGGGGTTGGTCGCGCGCTCGCGGCCGATGGTGGTCGCGGGGCCGTGGCCGGGCAGGACGACGGTGTCGTCGGCCAACGGAAGGACCTTCTCCCGGAGGCTGGTCAGCATGCGGGGCATGCTGCCGCCCGGCAGGTCGGTGCGGCCGATCGAGCCGGCGAAGAGCACGTCACCGGAGAGGCAGATCTCGTCGGCCTCCCAGGACGAGCCGGCGCCGGGCATCCGGAACAGCACCGACCCGCCGGTATGGCCGGGGGCGTGGTCGACGGTGATCTCCAACCCGGCCAGCGACAGGGTCGCGCCGTCGGTCAGCTCGGCCACGTCGTCGGGCTCGGCGTAGGGCAGGCGGCCGCCGAAGAGCGCCGTGAGATCCATCGAGAGGGCCTTGGACGGGTCGGCCAGCAGCTCCCGGTCCTCCGGGTGGACGTAGGCGGCGATGCCGCGCGCCCCGCAGACCGGCGCGACCGAGAAGGTGTGGTCCAGGTGCCCGTGGGTGAGCAGCACGGCGGCCGGGTGCAGGCGGTGCTCGGCGAGCACGTCGTCGAGCCGGTCGAGCACCCCGATGCCGGGGTCGACCACCACGCACTGCTCCCCCGGAGCGGTCGCCACCACGTAGCAGTTGGTGCCGAAGGCGTCCGCGGGAAAGCCGGCCACGAGCACGTCCGTCCCCTCTCCGTCCGGTCGTCGTCCTCGCTCGCCAGCCTAGTCGCACCGCCGAGCGGGTTTCCCGGGCCACCGGTCCCGCCTGCCCCAACGGTCCCAGTGACAACGTCCGATAAGCGCAGGCGGGACCTCGTACACCACATTCACAGTCGCTACCCGTACACTCTGGCGGGCGTGTGGCGTGGCGCACCCCGACCGGAACGGCGGGCGGCGTCGGCGACGCCGGCGGCGATCAGGCAGAGGAAGGGGAGCACCTGTGGCTTCCAGCAGGGACCGGCAGCGCAAACTGGCGCGGGCCAAGCTCGACCGGCAGCTCGCCCGGCGGGCCGCGACCGCGAAGCGTCGCCGGCAGATCCAGGCCGGCGTCGGCGCCGCGGTGGTGCTCGCGCTGATCGTGGCCGGCTCGGCGTGGGCACTCGGCGCGTTCGACTCGGACAAGGAGAAGCCGACCGCCGAGGACGTCTGCCTCTGGACCCCGCAGGACGGCGCCGCGAACACCAACCTCAAGGACGTCGGCACCCCCGCCACCAAGGACCTGCCCACCGAGGGCACGCGGTCGATGACGGTCACCACCAACCAGGGTGGGCCGATCACCGTCGGCCTGGACCTGGCCGACGCCCCGTGCGGGGCGGCGAGCCTCGCCCACCTGGCGAGCCGGTCGTTCTACGACAACACCAAGTGCCACGAGATCACCACCGAGGGCGCGCTGCGCTGCGGTGACCCGAGCGGCACCGGGATCGGCGGTCCGACCTACTCGTTCTACGACGAGAACGTCCCCTCCGCGCCGGAGCCCAGCCCGTCGGCCTCGCCGGCGCCGGAGCAGACGCCCGCGTACCCGAAGGGCACGGTGGCGATGATCGGCAACCCGCCCGGCACCAACGGCAGTCAGTTCCTGATCTTCTTCAAGGACTTCAACCCGGCCAAGCCGGAATACAGCGTGGTCGGCAGGGTCACCGCCGGCCTCGACGTGGTGGAGAAGATCGGCGCGCTCCCGACCGTGGACAATGGCGGCGGCGCCAAGGTCAAGCCGAAGACGGACGTGGTGATCCAGAGCCTCACCGTCAGCGACCCGAACGCCGCGCCGGCCGCGTCCAGCGCGCCGGCGAGCAGCCCCAGCGCCGGCTGAGCCGACACTGATCCACCCATGACTCGACGGCGCGCGACGCCGTCCCCCCGATGTCCAGCAGGTGAGGAGAGACCGTGACGTCCACGAGAGACCGCCAGCGCGCGGCGGCGCGGGCCCGGCTCGAGCGGGAGATGGCCGAGCGGGCCGGCAAGGCCCGCAAGCGCCGGCAGACGCAGGCGATCGTCGGCGCCGCGGCCGTGCTGGTGCTCGTCGTGGCCGGCACCGTCTGGCTCGCCACCTCGCTCGGCGGCGACGACGACGACAAGAAGGGCGGCACCGCCGCCGGCTTCGTCCAGTGCGCCTACACCGAGGTGCCGAAGGAGGGCCGCCCGGCGCAGATCAAGGACGTCGGGCTGCCGCCCGCGGAGCAGGCCGCCAAGGGCACCCAGACGATGACGATCGACACCAACCTGGGCCCGATCACCGCCAAGCTGGACCGCAGCAAGGTGCCCTGCACCGCCGGCAGCTTCACCCACCTGGCCAGCAAGGGCTTCTTCGACAACACCAAGTGCCACCGGCTGGTCACCCAGGGCATCCAGGTGCTCCAGTGCGGCGACCCGAGCGCGACCGGCAAGGGCTGGCGGGACACCGACGGCACCGGCGGGCCGAGCTACAACCTGGCCGAGGAGAACCTGCCCACCGACAAGCGCCCGCCGTACCCGGAGGGCGTGATCGCGATGGCCAACTCCAGCCAGCCGGGCAGCACCGGCAGCCAGTTCTTCATCGTCTACGGCGACTCACAGCTCGACCCGAACTACACCGTCCTGGGCACGATCACCGGCGGGATGGACGTGGTGAAGCAGGTCGCGGCGGCCGGCGACGACGGCGCGTTCGCCAAGCAGGCCGGCGGCGGTCACCCGAAGAAGGAGATCGTCATGACCAAGGTGAGCCTGAGCCCGATCCAGGGCTGAGCACCCGCACGACGACGAAGCGCCCGCCGGCTGGATCAGCCGGCGGGCGCTTCCGCGTGCGGGGTGGGCGGCTCAGGCCCCCGAGGTGACCCGGTACGCGTCGAACACGCCGTCGACCTTGCGCACCGCGGCGAGCAGGTGCCCGAGGTGCTTCGGGTCGGCCATCTCGAAGCTGAACCGGCTCACCGCCACCCGGTCCCGGGTGGTGGTCACGGTGGCGGACAGGATGTTCACCCGCTCCTCGGAGAGCACCCGGGTGACGTCGGCCAGCAGCTTGTGCCGGTCCAGCGCCTCCACCTGGATGGCGACCAGGAACGTGGAGGCGGAGGTGAGCTTCCAGCTCACCTCGACCACCCGCTCGGGCTGGGCCCGCAGGTCCTCGGCGTTGGCGCAGTCGTCGCGGTGCACGCTGACCCCGCCGGAGCGGGTGACGAAGCCGAACACCGAGTCCGGCGGGACCGGCGTGCAGCACCGCGCCAGCTTGATCCAGACGTCGCTGACGCCCCGGACCACCACGCCCGGGTCGGCGCTGCTCTGCCGGCTGCGCGGCGGCCGGGTGGCGACGGCGGTCTCGGCGATGTCCTCCGCCGCGCCCTCCTCGCCGCCGTAGGAGGCCATCAGCTTCTGCACCACCGACTGCGCGGAGACCTGGCTGTCGCCGACCGCCGCGTAGAGCGAGGCCACGTCGGCCAGGTGCAGGTCCCGGGCGATCGCCATCAGCGCGTCCGAGGTGAGCATCCGCTGCAACGGCATGCCCTGCTTGCGCATCGCCTTGACGATCGCGTCCTTGCCGGCCTCGATCGCCTCCTCGCGCCGCTCCTTGTTGAAGTACTGGCGGATCTTCGTCCGCGCGCGCGGGCTCTTGACGAAGCCGAGCCAGTCCTGCGTCGGGCCGGCCGTGTCGGACTTCGACGTGAAGATCTCGATCACGTCGCCGTTGGACAGCGTCGACTCCAGCGGCACCAGCTTGCCGTTGACCCGCGCGCCGATGCACTTGTGCCCGACCTCGGTGTGCACCGCGTACGCGAAGTCCACAGGCGTCGACCCGGTCGGCAGCGGGATGACGTCGCCCTTGGGGGTGAAGACGTACACCTCCTGGCTGGACAGGTCGAACCGCAGCGCGTCCAGGAACTCGCTCGGGTCCGCCGCCTCGCGCTGCCAGTCCAGCAGCTGCCGCAGCCAGGTCATCTCGTCGATGTGCGCCGGCGGGCCCACCACCGGGGTGCCCTTGTGCTCCTTGTACTTCCAGTGCGCGGCGATGCCGAACTCGGCGGTCCGGTGCATCGCGTACGTGCGGATCTGCATCTCCACCGGCTTGCCGGTGGGCCCGATCACCGTCGTGTGCAACGACTGGTACATGTTGAACTTGGGCATCGCGATGTAGTCCTTGAACCGGCCCGGCACCGGCTGCCAGTTGGCGTGGATGACCCCCAGCGCCGCGTAGCAGTCGCGCACCGTGTCGACCAGGATCCGCACACCGACCAGGTCGTAGATGTCGTTGAAGTCGCGCCCCCGCACGATCATCTTCTGGTAGATCGAGTAGAGGTGTTTCGGCCGCCCGGTCGTCTCCGCCTTGATCTTGGCGGCCTTCAGGTCGGTCGACACCTTCTGGGTCACCTGACGCAGCAGCGCCTCGCGCTGCGGCTGGTGCTCCCCGATCAGCCGGTTGATCTCCTCGAACCGCTTCGGGAACAACGTGCCGAAGGCGAGATCCTCCAGCTCCCACTTGATCGTGTTCATACCGAGGCGGTGCGCCAGCGGGGCCAGGATCTCCAGCGTCTCCTTGGCCTTCTGCTCCTGCTTGGGGCGGGGCAGGAAGGTCAGCGTCCGCATGTTGTGCAGCCGGTCGGCCAGCTTGATCACCAGGACCCGCGGGTCCTTCGCCATGGCCACGACCATCTTGCGGATCGTCTCGGCCTTGGCCGCGTCGCCCAGCTTGACCTTGTCGAGCTTGGTGACGCCGTCGACGAGCAGCGCGACCTCACCACCGAAGTCGGCCCGCATCGCGTCGAGCGTGTATTCGGTGTCCTCGATCGTGTCGTGCAGCAGCGCCGCGACGAGCGTCGTGGTGTCCATGCCCAGGTTGGCCAGGATGGTCGCCACGGCGAGCGGGTGGGTGATGTACGGGTCGCCGGACTTGCGGTACTGACCCGAGTGCCAGCGCGCGGCCGTGTCGAAGGCGCGCTGCAACAACCGGGCGTCGGCCTTGGGATGGTTCTCCCGGTGGGTGGAGATCAGCGGCTCCAGCACCTCGCTGACCTGCGAGGTCTGCCAGGGCGCGTTGAACCGGGCCAGCCGGGCGCGTACCCGACGGCCGGTCGGCGCGTTGGAGAGGGCGAACCCGCCGCTGGTGGAGGGGTCGTCGGTCGGGAACGGCACCACGACCGCGCCGCCGTCGGCCGTCGCCTCGGGCGTGCTCCCGGTGGCGCCGGTCACCCGGGCCGGCGGGTTGCCACTGCGCTCGGTCACCGAGCCGTCCGCGTCGCCTGTCGGGTGCACCGTGCCCTCCACCGGAGGGACGACATCGTGGGACACCGGCCTCCTCACCGCTCGCCGGGGATGCGTCGGCCGTCCGGCCGACGTCTGGTTCAACCGACCCGGGGGTCGGTGTTGTTCCGCGCCGGTCACCGGGGCCGGGCCCCGGCGGCTCGCCGCCCCGGACGGTCGCCCGCCCGGTCAGGCAAAGGGCAATGCTACCCGTACGGAGGGTACGCCGCCGCTCCGCCGGACGGTCCGAGCCGGTGGCGCCGACCGGCCCGGCGGGTCAAACGGTCAACAGGGCATGGACCGGACGCGGGGCGAGCCGTTCCCGACCCTTGAGGAAACCCAGCTCCAGCAGGACGGTGAAGCCGGAGACCGTGCCGCCGGCCCGCTCCACCAGGTCGAGGGTGGCCTCGGCGGTGCCGCCGGTGGCGAGCACGTCGTCGAGCACCAGCACCCGGTGCCCGGCGGTGAACGCGTCCTGGTGCACCTCAAGCGTCGCCTCGCCGTACTCCAGCGCGTAGGAGGCGGAGTGCGTGGCCCGGGGCAGCTTGCCGGCCTTGCGCACCGGCACCACACCGACCCCGGTGGCGTACGCGACGGCCGCCGCCAACACGAACCCGCGCGCCTCGATCCCGGCGACGGTGTCGAACGAGTCCGGCCCGTGGTAGGCGATGATCCCGTCGATCACCTCCCGGAACGCGACGCCGTCGGCGAAGAGCGGCATCAGGTCCTTGAACATGACCCCCGGCTTGGGGAAGTCCGGCACGTCGAGCAGCCGGCTCGCGACCAGCTGGGCGACCTCCGGGCCGCTGTCTCCCCGTACGCCTGCGGTGTGGGTCTCCGTCACGGTGCGTCCCATGTCCTCTCGAAACGACGACGGCGTCCGTCATGCCGTGACAACAGCATGACGGACGCCGTCCGGTCGGTACGGTCCGGGTCAGCGACGCTTGGCGCCGCCGGGCCGGTTGCCCCCGCCGCCGGCGGGGCGGCCGCCCCGGGCGCCGCTGGG